>JBFZCQ010000222.1:0-14780 GCA_041307905.1 Methylotenera sp. | reverse complement strand
CCGCAGCAAATTTATCCAGCACGCCATTGATGTACTTATGCCCGTCAGTGCCGCCAAAAATTTTAGCCAGCTCAACGCCTTCATTAATAACTACACGATAAGGAATACTAATATCAAACATCAGCTCACAACCTGCAATACGCAATATGGCATGTTCAACAGGGCTTAATTCAGTGAGCGGCCTATCAATAAAATTCACCAGCTTGTCATCAATGACGTTGAGATTAGCAGTCACACTTTGCAATAACTGCTTGAAATAATTCTCATCAGCCTTGTTATAGTCCGGGTCATCAGTCATATCACGGAATATCTGTGACAGCTCCGATTCGTTCAACATGCCGCGATACACCGCTTTCAACACGAGTTCACGAGATTTTCTGCGGTTTTTGCTACCGGATTTTTTAGATGCACCTAGATTTCTGGGGCGCTTCTCTGCCACCTCTTTATCCACCACCAGACTAGTCAGTGTTTTTTCAGTATCAGTCATAGCGCTCTTACCAAATTGTACATTTCAACTGCAACCTGAGCAGCTTCTGCCCCCTTGATATGCATGCGCGCAATTGCCTGGTCATCATCTTCAGTCGTTAATACTGCATTGGCAACCGGCACACCTGTGTTCAACTGCACTTCAGAAATGCCTCGGGCGGATTCATTAGCAACTACTTCAAAATGATAGGTTTCGCCGCGAATAATTGCGCCAAGTGCAATCAGAGCATCATATTTTTCACTCAATGCCATATGCTGCAATATCAGCGGGGTTTCCAGCGCTCCAGGCACGGTGGCGATTGTAATATCATTACCATCTACACCAAGATTGAGTAATTCGCTCTTACACGCTTCAAGCAGGCCCTCACCGATATTACTATTAAATCTGGATAGCACAATGCCAACCTGCATGCCTTTGCCATTTAAGTTTTTCTCAATTTCTCTCACGTCTTTAACTTCCCTGGATTTTCTTTAAATAATCTACTTTAAACTTCTAAAGTGATATTTTACCGCATATCGCAGGTTAACTTTGTGCTTATATTTACTTGACATTTCATATTTATCCGCTTTACGCCAAACACTTGCACCAAGTTTTCAGTTTCATTGAATAGACTGTGAAAAAATATATTAATTAAACAAAACCCATGTTTTCTGGATGGTGCTCCAAACACCGTAGCAAATAGGAATAAGCACCAAAGCCCAAGCCATAACTGTTAGCACAAGATGATTATTCGAGTTTGTTGCAACACTAGCTTTAACGGCACCTTTACCTGTATTGGCGGCAATTGATTTGTCATGCGCTAGTTTATGCTCTGCTTCTAACTCAGCGTCTGTCATATAATATTTATCAGCAACAGGTTTTACCAGCATTTTGGCGATAAAACCAATCCCCAATAAACCTTCCAACGTCAAAAATATAGGGCCATAGATATTATCAAACGGCACACCAGCCTCCAATCCGGTGTCATGCATATAATTCACAACGACGGGGCCCAGAATGCCGGCCGTAGACCAAGCCGTAAGCAGGCGACCATGAATGGCACCCACAAACTGGGTGCCGAACATGTCCGCCAGGTAAGCCGGAATCGTCGCAAAACCGCCGCCATACATTGAGGCAATCACGCAGAAACTGGCCACAAACAATGCCAGTGATTTAAAACCTGCTACGTAAGTCGCCGTGCAATACATAATGGCACCCAGTACAAAAAATATGTAATAAGTGCGCTTGCGCCCAAGTTTGTCCGATGAAGTTGCCCACGCAAAACGCCCAAAAATATTAAAGATGGAAATCAGACCAACAAAACCAGCGCCAACTGATGCAACAGCCGCCGCCATTGCCGCATCTTGTTTCACCACGTCAAACCCGACTCCGGGCTGACCAACCAATGCGCCACCAAAAGTCTCCTGCAACATAGGTGCAGCGGCGCCGATAATACCGATACCTGCTGATACATTCATGCATAGCACAATCCACAGCAACCAGAACTGCGGGGTTTTATGCGCATTTTTAAGATGTACATGACGTGTTGCAATCATGACATTTTCTTTCGCGGCAGGCGGCGTCCAGTTCGCAGGTTTCCAGCCCAAAGGTGGCACACGATACCCTAAAGAACCGCACAACATGAATGCGGTATAGATAATCGCCATTGCAACAAAAGTTTGCCATACACCAACACTGGTTGGCGTTGCAAAATAAGTCATCAATTTAGTCGCCAGTGGTGAGCCTATCATTGCACCGCCGCCAAAACCCATAATTGCCATGCCTGTTGCCATACCGCGACGATCCGGGAACCACTTGATCAGTGTCGATACCGGGGAAATATAACCAAGACCGAGACCGATGCCGCCGATGACGCCGGACCCCAGCCACATAATCCATAATTGATGGGTGTAAACACCGTAAGCGGAAATCAGCAAACCGCCGCACCAGCACAAAGTTGCAACCAGTCCGGCTTTACGTGGACCGGCACGCTCCAGCCAACCGCCCCATACTGCAGCAGAGCAACCCAGTAGCACAAAAAACAAGGTATACATCCAGCCCAGATCAAACTGCGTCCAGTTACAGTCAGTAGCAAATAATGCCGTAGCTGTGCCTGAAATTTTCTCAGCGAACGTGGTAGCGCCCGCAGCACAAGCTTTTAGCGGTTCACCGGACGCGTCCTTTAGCGCACTTCCAAGTGGCTTCCAGAACACGCTGAACCCGTATGCCATGCCAATTGAAAGATGCACTGCCAATGCGGCAGGCGGTACCAGCCAGCGGTTAAAATTGGCGTTTGCAGTAATGTGCTCTTTAGACAAAAAACCTGACATTCAATTAACTCCCTAAAAACCATTATTTTTTTACAAGCAGCGTCGCCATAACTTCAGACTTGGCTCATAAATTATGACTAATGCTATGTTGTAACAAAATGTAAAAAATGGCAATTGACTTATGAAATATACTGATTAATTCGATGTTTAATTTTTGTCATTAATATGTCATATTAGCGTCATAAACTAATCAGGCTTAAGTTAAAAGGCAACTCACATAAGGAAAAAATATGCCAGCCAATATATTAGTTGTTGAAGATGAGCCAGCAATTCAGGAACTACTAGCACTTAACATTACCCAAGCCGGGCACAATGCGATTCGCGCCTTAAGCGTAGAAATCGCACAAGATTTAATGCGTGAAACGATTCCTGATCTGATCTTACTGGATTGGATGCTGCCTGGCATGAATGGCCTGGAATTTGCCCGCAAATTAAAATCAGATACGCTCACCAAAAATATACCGATTATCATGCTTACTGCACGCGGTGAGGAATACGACAAAGTTCGCGGTCTGGAAGTTGGTGCTGATGACTACGTAACTAAGCCTTTTAGTCCACGTGAGCTCAATGCACGCATCAAGGCTGTGCTGCGTCGCCGCGCTCCACAAATGACAGATGACCCGATTGAAGTGCATGGCCTACGTCTGGACCCAACTACGCACCGCGTTACCGGCAATCAGAAAACTATCGACTTAGGTCCTACTGAATTCAGATTACTGCATTTTTTTATGACCAATCCTGAGCGCGTGCATACGCGCAGTCAATTACTGGACAAAGTCTGGGGTGATCGGGTGTTTGTAGAAGACCGGACCGTTGATGTTCATATCAGGCGCCTGCGCAATGCATTATCGATATCCGGTCATGAAGATTTGATTCAAACTGTGCGTGGCTCCGGCTATCGTTTGTCTACTCAGAGCGAGTAAAGCTTATGCCGTGTATTTTCCAGATAAACGGGATAAGAATTGGCGCTAATTTAAATCACCATGATAAAAAAGCCCGCTATAATTAGCTGTATATACAACCTTTGAAAACACCCCTGTGATTGATGTTCGCTGGAAAGCTTTTTTCTTCATCTTATCCCTCAGCGTTGTTAGCCTCTTTGTATGGCTAACTACCAGTACCGTTATTGCACTTCTCACATTCGCATCAGTCCTTTTGGTCTATCTAATCATTCAGGTTTATGGCCTATACCAACTACAGTCGTGGCTAAAAAAACCGGTTCTGAAAGATATCCCAGAAGGCTTTGGCTTGTGGGATGATGTGTTCAACGCCATATTAAAATATGAACGCAATAACAATCTTAAAAAATCTGAACTGAATGCTGCTCTAGAGCGCTTCAATACCATTGCCAATGCAATCCCTGATGGGCTAGTGATACTGAGTGCCGCCAACGAAATCGAGTGGTGTACTGCCAATGCCGAATCCCAACTCGGTTTAAATTTAGCTACTGATAAAAACCTGCCCATAGTCAACCTAGTTAGAAACAGCCATTTTATTGCTTATCTCTATAATGGCCTTTATGAAGAGCCGTTTAAACTTAAAGATTCAAGAAACACTGATGCCATACTCGAAATCTGGCTAATCCAATTGGTTAGCAGGCAAAAGTTACTGATCTGCCGAGATATTACGCAACTGGAAAAAGTAGATTCCATGCGTCGCGATTTTATAGCGAATGTATCACATGAACTCCGAACGCCATTGACTGTGGTAGGCGGTTTTATCGAGACGCTATCTGATATGGAAGGTGCCGTTCCTGACGGCATACGCAGTTACTTCGATATGATGCAGGATCAAACCACTCGCATGCGCAGATTGATTGAAGACTTACTCACGCTATCGCATATTGAAAGCAATACTCAGCCGCCTGAAGATAGACTGATAGAAATGTCATCACTCGTGAATATGCTGCATAACGATGCAACAGCCTTAAGTAATGGCAAACATAAAATCAGCGCAGACATTGACGAACATCTCAATTTAACAGGTGCTGTAGATGAGTTGCTAAGCGCGCTTGGTAACCTTGTAAGCAATGCCGTGCGTTACACGCCCGAAGGTGGTGAAATCCGCATTTCATGGCAGCCTCGGAGCAAACAGGCTGTTTTCAGCGTGACCGACAACGGCATCGGCATCGAGCAACAGCATATCGACAGATTGACCGAGCGCTTCTATCGTGTTGATCGTAGCCGTAGCCGCGAAACCGGCGGCACAGGGCTGGGACTGTCTATTGTTAAACACATCCTGACCCGTCATCAGGCAAAACTTGAAATCAGAAGTATGCCTGGTAAAGGTAGTACCTTCAGTGCTATATTCCCTGAGTCCCGTGTGGTAAAAAATAACAATCAAAGATTGATACCGGAGCAAATAAAGTCTTGAAAGTTTTTAATTGCATTACTTTCACATTAGTACTCGCCTTGTCATTGGCTGGCTGTTCGACTGTTCACGAATCAGGCACTACCCCGAAAAAATCGGTTCCGCAGCAACAGGATCGCAGCACGATCAATCAACTCGGCAAAAGCGACTTTGATCGCATGGCGGATGTAGAAATCCGCGAAAATATCGAAAGTTTGCGTACACTCATGCTTAAACTTTACAAACGCAATCCCGGTGAGCTTAAAAAGAGCACATCCGACTCAGCAGAAAAAATGGCGACATGGGTATTTGAAGGTGGCGCGCAACATCAATATCAATTTTCTGAAATTAATAATCTGCAAACCACTGACGCCATTTTTCTTGCATTCAACCCTGATTTTAATGGAGACCGCGTGCTATCATTTATTGTTGGACTGCATACCATGTTGCTCAAGGCACATAACGACAAAACTGATTTTTACTTAACAGACAGTATTGATCCACAACGCGTTTACAATGTGGCGAGGAATATAGAAATTGCAGCATGGAAGTTATCAAATGCACGCAAGCAGGATGGCGCACTTTATTTACTCACAAATGAAATTAACGAAACCGAGAAGAATTTATCATTTGAACGGGAATTCGGGAAAATAATCGGCCGTACTGATTTATATGCGATTTCATTGGCTGAAAAATCTCAGCGATTTATTTCACGCGTAATGCAGAATCTGGCGACTGCGGTATTTCTTCCAATTTAAAATACAATTCGATAAGGCGGTAAGGTCATAACCACGTGGCAATACCGCCCTATTTAGCTGAATAACTCATGCTAACTCACGCGATCTTGCGCATGTGCATATTTTGTCATTACAGACTTAGCAGATACGACACGGGCGATCTCTTTACCCGATTTACTGAAAAAAATCACTGCAGGTAATGATGCGTCAGGCAGGCTTAATGCAGTTTTATAACCTACAATTTTGTCATCCTCTACAGCTAAAAATAAAGGCGCATAACCTTGATTTTGATTGATTTGTGCAAGTAGCAGATAAGCGTCTTCTGCTGAAATATCACCACGCTCGGTCAAAACTAGTATTACGCCTTTTTCACTTTGCGCCGCTTTTGAAACCACACTGGTATGTATGTCGAAAGTTGGACTAGATTTAGCATATACAGTGAATGCGCCTGCTGCCAGAATCGTACTTAATAACAATGGCGCTCGTTTTAATAAACTTTTCATTTTAGTTCTCCTAATCATCAAATTGATGTGTACTGCATTGGTACAACAGCATAATTTATGCCAATGACAATTTTGAGACTGAATAATGAAGTTTATATGACAAGGGATATAGTCGGAAATCAAGCTGGTATTGACTCTCATACTATATAAAACAATTATTGATGGTTAAAAAAATATACCTGTTCGTAGATAATCAAGCTGCATGATTAACGTGCGCGATGAGCTAAAACGACGCATTAACCTAACATTTTAGTAGGACATATTGATATGTCAGCAAAAATTACTTCCATATTAGCAACTGATGACTTTATTCGTGAGACCTGTCTCGCATTCCTATTTAATGCACTTTTATTTAAAAGTGCATATCCATACTATTAGCGCACTTATATTTAAACGCAGTTCTATTTATCTGCAGCTTCATCGCCCGAAACAGATGCACCAGCTTCTTCTGCTGCTTTTGCAATATTGTTAGCGGCTTGCTCTGCCTTCGCTGCTGCTTCATTAGCAGCATCAATCGTGCCGGCTTTCATTTCCATAATCGTTTCTCTGGCAACTTCCGCATTTTCGTCTTGCGCTTTTTTACATGCCGTGATGCTAACAACAATCAGCAAGCCAAACAGAACTGTTTTTAAAATTTGATGCATACACACTCCTTATAAAAATGAAAGATCACTATAAATAATTAAGGCCATCATCAGATGGCCTTAATTATTACAGCAACACTTTTTCTATACCACCATTATTGGCTTTGTGAACATAATCATACATCCAGTTTTCACCCAGAAGGTGTTTAGCCATTTCCACGACAATATAATCGGCTTCAATTCCGGTATCTTCACCGTAACGTGACAGACCCTGCAAGCAGCTTGGGCATGAGGTCAGGATTTTTACCGTGGTTTCAGGAGCACCGACAGTTAAACCCATTTTAGCCATGCCGCTCTCAAGCTCTTCCTGCTTACGCATTTTTACCTGCGTAGCAATATCAGGACGCGCCACCGCAAATGTACCGCTCTCACCACAGCAACGGTCGTTGAGTTGCACATCCTGACCCATTAACGTATTTGTGACTTCTAACGGCTTGTAAGTCTTCATCGGCGTATGGCATGGGTCATGGTACATATAGCGCGTGCCAGTCACACCCTGCAGTCGCACATCTTTTTCCATCAGATACTCATGGATATCCAATAAACGACATCCAGGGAATATCTTCTCGAACTCATATTTCTGCAATTGATCCATGCAGGTACCACAGGAAACAATCACTGTTTTAATATCCAGATAATTCAGTGTATTCGCTACGCGGTGGAACAATACACGGTTATCGGCAGTAATTTCCTGGCCTTTATCGTGGTTACCAGCTGATGTTTGCGGGTAGCCGCAGCATAGATAACCCGGTGGCAATACAGTAATCGCACCTACCTCATACAGCATTGCCTGTGTTGCGAGGCCAACGTTTGAGAACAGACGTTCTGAACCGCAACCGGGGAAGTAGAATACAGCTTCCGAATCTTCCGTGACCTTTTGCGGGTTACGGATCACCGGGATCATGCGATCATCTTCAATCCCAAGCATCGCGCGAGAGGTTTTAGACTGCATTTTCTTTGGCATCGGGCGATTAAGGAAATGAATCACCTGTGCTTTGATTTCAGCCTTGCCAACTGTAGCAGGCGGCTGTTTTTTGTCACGCAGCAAGCCAAAGCGTTTTGCCAGCGTATGCGCAAGGTTCTGCGCTTTATAACCCCAGTTAATCATTAATGTGCGCAAGATTTTAATCGTAGCTGGGTCTTTTGCATTCAGGAATGCCATACCCAAAGCAGTGCCTGGATTAAATTGCTTCTTACCCTGCTCACGCAGGAAGTTACGCATTTTGATTGAAACATCACCAAAGTCGATATCGACAGGGCATGGTTTTTCGCAACGATGGCATACGGTACAGTGGTCTGCCACATCGTTAAATTCATCAAAATGCTTGATAGAAATGCCGCGACGCGTCTGCTCTTCGTACAGGAATGCCTCAATCAATAACGAAGTAGCTAAAATCTTGTTACGTGGGCTATACAGCAGATTTGCGCGTGGCACATGCGTACTACATACCGGCTTACATTTACCGCAACGCAGGCAATCACTGATGTCATCCGCAATCTCACCGATCGCAGATTGCTCCATAATAATAGACTCCTGCTCCAGCAAACCAAAGCTTGGCGTATAAGCATTCTCCAGACCGGATCCTGCCAACAATTTACCTTTGTTAAAGTGACCATTCGGGTCCACTTGATTTTTATAAGTAGTAAAGCTATCAATCGTGGATTGATCCAAAAATTCCATTTTGGTAATGCCGATACCGTGCTCACCTGAAATCACGCCATTCAGGCTACGTGCCAGCGCCATCACCTTGGCTACAGCCGCATGTGCATCCTGCATCATACCGTAATCATCTGAATTCACAGGGATATTGGTATGTACGTTACCGTCGCCCGCATGCATGTGCAAGGCAACAAATACGCGGCTCTTCAATACGTGTTTATGAATCTCGTCACAACGCTCTAGAATTTTCTGATACTCACGGCCGGCGAATATATCTGCCATCGGACGCTTGAGCTCGCGCCTCCATGAGATACGCAAATCGTAGGATTGCACAGCACGGAATATATTTTCATACTGTTTAAATTCAACGCCAGCATCACCCAAAACGGAAACAGGTGCATCCAGATTATTCAGGATAAAACTCCAGCGTGTGCGCAGATCGACAATCAGGCGCAAGGCCATTTCCTGCTTGCTTTTTACCATATTGCCATCTACGTTGCCATCTTCATCAGGTTGCAGCGGCAAATCACCCTGCATAAACGCTTCAATCGCATCCAGAAGTTTGAGCTTGTTGTTGATTGACAAATCAATATTGATACGCTCGATACCGTCAGAATAATCACCCAGACGCGGCAATGGAATCACTACGTCTTCATTGATTTTAAACGCATTGGTATGTTTAGCGATTGCGGCGGTACGTGCCCGATCCAGCCAGAATTTTTTGCGCGCATCGCTTGATACCGCAATAAAACCCTCACCATTACGTGCGTTACACATGCGCACCATAGCAGAGGCCACTTCACCGACGGCATTTTCATCATCAGACGCAATATCAGCAATCAATACCATTTTAGGGCGTTGCTGACGCGCAGCTTTAGTCGCGTAACCTACAGCCTTGATGTAGCGCTCATCCATATGCTCCAGACCAGCCATAATTACGGCCGGCGTCTGTTTGGCAGTAGCATCCAAATAGTCTTTGATTTCTACAATGGCCGGCACTGCATGTGAAACATTACCGAAAAATTCCAAAGCAATCGTACGCACATATTTAGGCATACGATGCAGAATAAATGTTGCACTGGTAATCAGGCCATCACAGCCTTCTTTCTGAATGCCGGGCAAACCTGACAGGAACTTATCTGTCACGTCCTTACCCAAGCCTACTTTACGAAAGCTAGGACCAGGGATTTCCAGAATCTCAGGCTCAGCCAGCAAAGTTTTCATATCCTCGCTATAGCGGCTGATTTTGAAACGCGCTGTTTCAATGTCGTGAATCTTGCCTAAATTGTGATCCAGACGCTCTACTTCCATCCAGTCACCATCAGGTGTCACCATGCGCCATGAAGCCAGATTATCTAATGCCGTACCCCATAGCACGGCTTTTTTACCACCTGCGTTCATAGCCACATTACCACCAATACAGCAGGCATCAGCGCTGGTAGGGTCGCAGGCAAACTCAAGACCGGCTTCAGAAGCCGCTTCCATCGCACGGCGTGTCACTACCCCTGCACCGCATTCAATCGTTGCAACCTGGCGCGTAACGCCAGGCAAGGTGCGCATTTGCACGCCGGTATGCTGATCGAGCTTCTCGGTGTTAATCACCGCAGACAAAGGCGTCAATGGAATTGCGCCGCCGGTATAACCTGTACCACCACCTCTAGGGATGATAGTAAGCCCTAACTCGATACAGGCGCGAACCATAGCCGCGATCTCTTTTTCTGTATCCGGTGTCAGCACCAGAAATGGATATTCAACACGCCAGTCGGTGGCATCGGTAACATGGGATACGCGTGACAAACCATCAAACTTGATATTGTCTTTACGCGTAATTTTTGCCAGCTTCGCGAATGCTTTTTTACGCAGATTCGCTGTCTGTTTAAACTCATTCTCAAATTGAGTGACGGCCTGACGTGCAGCAACCACTAATTTCAGCACTTTAGCATTGCCGGCACTGCGCTCATCAATCGCTGCAATACGAGGATGCAACGCTTCTACCAATGCTTTGCGACGCTTGGGGTTTTCCAGTAAATCATCCTGCAGATAAGGATTTCGTGACACAACCCACAAATCACCCAGCACTTCAAACAGCATACGAGCTGAACGGCCGGTTTTACGAACACCGCGCAATTCATTTAAAATGCCCCATATTTCTTCGCCGAGAAACCGAATGACAATTTCACGGTCAGAAAAAGAGGTATAGTTGTAGGGGATTTCGCGCAGTCGCGCCGCAGGCTTATGCTCTGCGTTAAGAATTTGACTGGATATTGGTGCGTTCATTTAGTTTGGGAAATAGCTTTGCTATTAAAAGATCATTATAACATGCGATGCATTTGCAAATAAGCGTAAGCATCGCATGGTTATTCGACTTCATAGAACAGATAAAATTCCACAAATTCCTGATAATTACGCTAGACGAAACAATTGAAAACGTTACACTTAGAATATGAATAGTTTACTAAAAAAATCGATATTACCTATTATTGTCATTGCGTTGCTGGCGTTTCTGGCACTGCAGTTAAATAACAAGCCAGTTGCACCGAATGTCATATTCAGCACCATTGATGGCAAACAGATATCAATGGATTCTTTAAAAAATAAAGTCGTACTGGTGAATTTCTGGGCAACCGATTGCCCAGGCTGTATCAAGGAAATGCCTGAGCTGATTAACACCTACAATCAATACCATCCAAAAGGATTTGAAATTATTGCTGTTGCCATGCCCTACGATCAGATTTCGCAAGTATTGAATTACAGCAAATCTCAAGCGCTGCCTTTCCCGGTAACACATGACAGCAAGGCAGAAATCATCAACAGATTCGGAAAAGTAAGCCTGACACCTACTGCGTTTATTTACGATAAACAAGGGCGCTTACTGCAGCACACAATCGGCGAGCTTGATTTTAAAGCACTACAACAATTACTTAACAAAGAACTGAGTATCTAATGCTTTGGGTTAAATCTTTACATATTATTTTTGTCACCAGCTGGTTCGCCGGATTGTTTTATCTTCCCAGACTGTTTGTAAACCACGCCATGGTAGTGTCTAACCATAGCCCTAATCAAGCGGTTTCAGAGCGATTGAAACTGATGGAGAGAAAACTCTACCGCTTCATGCTTCCCTTAGCTGTATTGGCATTGGGATTCGGGCTATGGCTATGGCTAGGCTATGGCATCAGCGGCGCTTGGATGCACGCAAAATTAACACTGGTAACGCTGCTGATCGCATATCACTGGTATTGCGGCAGACTGCTAGCTGATTTCAGTCAAGATCAAAATAAACACAGCCATATGTGGTATCGCTGGTTTAACGAATTGCCAGTTTTGTTACTGATAGCAGTAGTGATTCTCGTAGTAGTAAAACCTTTTTAATAAAAATTAATACAGAATCGCCGTAATCATGGATATATTCGACTCACCGTGGCTGATAAATATGTTAGCAAAATCCAGCAAAACCCCCGAAGGCAGGTTACTAGGTTTATTTGACATTCTGAATGACTGGTTAAAAGCTCCCAGCCTTGAGCAAGCCAACGTTACATTAGGCGCACCTAACTCGCTCCTGATCAGTTACTGTGTTGAAGAGGCAAAATCTCTGGGTGCGGAAAATCCTGAATTACTAGCAGAGCATATTGTATTAATTGCACAGAATGCTGCGCGACATGCGATTACACAGCCTGAGAGCAACAGCCTGATACACGCGAAAAAAGTTGCGTTAGCACTTATTCAGGCACAGACTCAGAAATCAGTTATTGCTGCAGACATTAAAGGTTCCCATTCCGCCCTTTACGGGGTAGCAGCCAGCGTGGTCATACTCATTGGTGCCGCAGCAATATGGGCACCTATGTTCATGCACAGCCAAAGTGCGCAGGCGCAGCTCGCGCAGCAAGAACAGCTTAATACCACTATCATTCAAAATAAAGCACTAACAGCAATCGATGCTTCCAGAATGTATGCCAAATATGAGCAGATGCGCCAGGGCACCTGCCAGTTTCCTGAAGTGCTGCAGATTCCGGATGAACACAAATCAATCTATCTGGAAAATGTGGTTGGCGGCAAGCTCCCTAATGATTTAGCCGACCTTAGTGTAGCAAATTTCTATCTGGAAAAAGTACGTTGCAACTTCACGCCAATGCTGATGGCAGCATCAAAATAATTACACTTTAAAAAGCTTAAAATAACTGTTGCCATACATGTATACCGATTAGTATAATCAAAAATATGTCTGGCCTACGTCAAAAAATACTCAGCACTGCAAGCGATTTATTTCAAACGCAGGGCATCAACTCGACTGGAGTAGACACAATCGTGGCCACTGCGGGCACGACCAAGATGACGCTTTACAAATATTTTAGCAGCAAAGAGTTGTTGATTCTTGAAGTACTTAAAGAGGGGCATCAGGATTTTCAGACTTGGCTAAACGACAAGCTCAGCGCCAACACAAAACACCCTGCTGAAAAACTACAGAAGCTGTTCGATTATATTGAAGAATGGATCACTGCACCTGATTTCAACGGTATCGGCTTTATTAAAGCTTCAGCAGAATTTCCTAGAGAAGATAATCCTGTACACAAGTTATCTACAGAACAATCTCAGCAATTTCGTGAATATATCAAACAACTTGCAACTGAAGCTAACATAAAAGATGCCGACGGCTTATCGCTGCAACTCTCACTTTTATTCAAAGGTGCGGTACAAGCCGAGCACATGCAACGCGGCTCTGATGCAGTCAAATATGCAAAAATAGCTGCAAAAATACTGATCGATGGCTCCCTAACGCGCTGATAAATAATCAGGGCATTAAGGCTTGAGTGCGTTTTTCTTGCCCTACTATAGCAATACCTAAGATAATAGGTGTTTTAACTTAGCCTGTTATTTTCATGCACACACTCATCTGCGGTTCACTTGCTTTCGACACTATCATGGTGTTTCAAGACCAATTCAAAAATCACATTCTGCCTGACAAAATTCATAAGCTCAGTGTTGCATTCTATGTGCCAGAAATGCGCAGAGAATTCGGCGGTACCGCTGGTAATATCGCTTATAACCTGCAGTTGCTGGATGGCAATCCGCTCATTATGGCAACCACAGGTGAAGACTTTGCACCGTATACAGCGTGGTTAAATAAAAAAAATTTAAATACAACGCATATCAAAACAATCGCCAATAGTTTTACCGCACAAGCGTTCATTACAACAGATATCGACGACAACCAGATCACGGCATTCCACCCTGGCGCTATGGTTGAATCACACCAGAACAGCGTAAAAGATGCCAAAGATATCAATCTGGCCGTGATCGCGCCTGATGGACGTGACGGTATGTTTCAGCATGCCCGCGGATGCTTCGAAGCAGGCATTCCATTTATGTTTGACCCTGGTCAGGGCCTTCCTATGTTCAACGGCGAAGAACTGTTACAGTTTATTGAAATGGCTGATTATTTAGCCGTGAATGATTACGAGTCACAGATTATTCAGGATAAAACCGGCTTAACGCTTGATGAGCTGGCACAAAAAGTGAAGGCACTTATCGTAACCCTTGGCGGCAGTGGCTCACATATTTACGCTGACGGTCAACGCTTCGATATTCCATGCGTTAAAGCCACTCAGGTAGTTGACCCTACAGGCTGTGGGGATGCTTACCGTGCAGGTTTGCTGTATGGCATCGCCAGAAATTGGGATTGGCCAACCTGCGGTAGATTAGCCGCGACGATGGGCGCAATTAAAATTGCAAGCCGTGGTGGGCAGAATCACTCGCCTACTCGTGAAGAAATTGAGACTATTTATACGCAGGCATTAATGAAAGAAACCATGATGTCTTAAAACCACGGCCTCTTAAACTTTAAGATCCGATTTAAGTCATAGTTAAATTAAAAAAATCAGAGGAAATTAAATCATGCGCATTACTAGATTATTAGCGGTTAGCTTATTAGCAGCGATACTGGCAGCTTGTGCCAGCTCCAATTCCGGCAGCGTATATAGCCGGGATGAAGCACGTAAAGTGCAAACTGTCAAAACCGGGGTAATTGAAAGCGTGCGACAAGTAAAACTTGAAGGCACCAAGTCGCCAGTCGGCACCATTGCTGGTGGCGCTGTTG
>JBFZCQ010000221.1:0-6594 GCA_041307905.1 Methylotenera sp. | reverse complement strand
CTGCATGCTCCTGCTTGCAACCAGCAGATAACTTTACTAACGGCTCAAGAAAGTCCAGTAAGGTTTTATCAATAACACTCATAAAAAATTCTAGTTAACTCGATGTTTAAGTTGTTATACGAATATTTACAGGTTAAATACCTGATCATTTTATTACTTGAATCTCAGCCGGCAATCACATGTACACTCATTTCATCTTCAATTGACTTAAAAGGGCCAATGTATATACAGGCTATTTACAAAGTGTTAGCTCTAACAACGCTATACCCTGTTTTTTTATTTGCCTCAATAATCTTGCCTTTTATTGCATAGCCACCGCTATAATTCGGGCTATCGTATTTCTTGCCGTACAGGCATCATTCAATCACCACAATTATTACCAATCATGACTTATAAAACCCCACTAGAATTAACCAACCACAATACAAATCTGACCAAAGTTAATGCTAGCGTAATCTGGCTGCATGGCTTGGGTGCCGACGGCTATGATTTCGAACCTGTTGTAAAACAGCTATTAAAGTCTGATGCTTTGCCCAACGTGAGATTCATTCTGCCGCACGCACCAGACATAGCGGTTACACGTAATAATGGCTATGTCATGCCGGCATGGTATGACATATATGGCGTAATTCCTGTCATTGAGGAAGATGAAGCCGGCATTAAAGCCAGCCAGTGTTACATTGACGCATTGATACAAACTGAAATTGACCGCGGGATATCCAGCGAGCGTATTGTGATTGCCGGATTCTCACAGGGAGGTGCTATCGCCCTGCATACTGCACTGCGTTATCCGCATAGACTTGCAGGTGTGCTGGCACTATCAACCTATTTACCGCTGCATTCAAAACTCAGCACAGAAGCTAACACCGCAAATAAAAGCACCCCAATTTTTATGGCCCATGGCATTTTTGACGATGTAATTAGTTTAGAGATGAGTACAGCTTCACGTAATTTGCTGCAAGACAATCAATATTTCGTGAATTGGCATGAATACCCAATGGCTCATTCGGTATGTGCTGAAGAGATTGCAGACATTGAGATATTTTTAAAGCAGGTTTTATCATAATATTAGCCCAAGATTTGCCACAACTTTTGATAGAATAGCGCTTTACTCATCAAAAAACATTCAGCGCTATGTCCGCTTCTAAAAACGAAAAATCAGCCACACCTGCCTCCTCAGCAAATCTCGAATCTGCACAAAGTTATGAGCAGGCGTTTAGCGAGCTGGAGCAAATTGTTGCACGAATGGAATCCGGGCAAATGTCTCTGGAAGACTCACTCACTGCATATAAGCGTGGTAACACCTTGCTAGAATTCTGCCAGAAATCTCTGGCAGACGTTGAGCAGCAAGTCAGAATATTGAATGAGCGTCAGCAATTAACGCCATTCAATTCAGAAAATGAATAAGCAAGCATGACAGATAATACCGCATCAGATTTTCTTACCTGGGCAAAAACTAAGCAAGCACGCATAGAAGAAGTGCTTGATGAAGCTCTGCCACCAGATAGCCAGGAACCGCATCAATTACACAACGCTATGCGTTATAGCGCACTCGGCGGCGGCAAGCGTGTTCGCGCGTTGCTTTGCTATGCCGCAGCTGAACTTTGCAACACTGAGATAGAGATTGCTGACGCCGCTGCAGCTGCAGTTGAGTTAATTCACGCCTACTCTTTAGTACATGACGACATGCCATGCATGGATAACGATGATTTGCGTCGCGGCAAACCGAGCTGTCACAAACAATATGATGATGCCACGGCTCTACTGGTAGGTGATGCTATGCAAAGTCTGGCGTTTGATGTGTTATCTACACCGCAGTTATGTACAAACGCAAATCAGCAGATCAGCATGATGAACATACTGGCAAAAGCCGCTGGGTCTAGTGGCATGGCGGGCGGTCAGGCCATAGATTTAAGCTCGGTCGGGAAAGGATTGTCGCAGCAGGAGCTTGAAGATATGCACCAGCTTAAAACTGGCGCGTTAATTCAGGCAGCAGCATTGCTTGGCGCGGCAGGCGGAACGCTTGCGCAGATATCAGCTGTTCACATTTACGCCGAAAATATTGGTCTTGCATTCCAAGTGATTGATGATATTTTAGATACTGAAGCAGACACCGCCACCTTGGGTAAAACAGCAGGTAAAGATGCCGAAAGCAATAAACCAACTTATGTCACGATCTTGGGTTTAGATGTCTCAAAGCGCTTGGCTAATCAATTCTACGAAACCGCCATTGTTGCATTGACACCTTTTGGTGACCAGGCTTTACGTTTGCGTCAACTCGCCGGGTTCATAACACAACGCAATTTTTAATAACTTTTTACGCTAAATCACTCTACTTGTGACCTCACTACTCGAAACCATTGATTACCCTCAGCAACTGCGTCAACTAGAACGCAGGCAGCTTTTGCAACTTGCTCAGGAGTTACGTTCATTTCTGGTTGACAGTGTTGCCAGAACCGGCGGACATCTGGCCTCTAATCTGGGCGTAGTTGAACTTACTATCGCGCTGCATTATGTGTTTAACACGCCGGATGACAAACTGGTTTGGGATGTAGGCCACCAAACTTACCCGCATAAAATTCTGACCGGCCGTCGTGAAAAGATGCAAAACCTGCGCAAACCACAGGGAATTGCAGGCTTTCCGCGCCGCAATGAAAGCGAATACGACACGTTTGGCACCGGCCATTCCAGCACCTCTATCTCAGCAGCACTAGGCATGGCAGTAGCTGCGCAAAAAACAGGAAGTGCGCGACGTTCCGTTGCCATCATCGGCGATGGTGCCATGACGGCTGGCATGGCATTTGAAGCATTGAATAATGCAGGCAATATGGACGTCAACATGCTCGTGATACTCAATGATAACGACATGAGTATTTCTAATACTGTAGGCGCACTCAACAAATATTTAGCTAAATTATTATCCAGCCGCTTTTATGGCACAGTAAGAAAATCAGGTAAAAAAGTACTCTCAGCAGTACCGCCGATGATGGAGTTCGCCAAGCGCGCAGAAGAACATGTTAAAGGCATGGTCATGCCAGGCACACTATTTGAGGAGTTTGGCTTTAACTATATCGGCCCCATTGATGGCCACGATCTGGATGCATTGATTGATACTCTGCACAATATTAAAGAACTAAACGGTCCGCAGTTTCTGCATATTGTCACGCAGAAAGGCAAAGGCTTCGAACCTGCAGAAGACAACCCAAATAAATTTCACGGTGTTGGTAAATTTGATCCAACCAATGGCAATGCCATCAGTACTTGTCCGGCAAAATCCTATACAGAAGTCTTTGGTGACTGGCTGGTAGACATGGCGGCGGCAGACCCGCGCCTTGTTGGCATCACACCTGCCATGTGTGATGGTTCAGGATTAAATGCCTTTGCCAGCGCTTACCCGGATCGCTACTTTGATGTAGGCATTGCCGAACAGCATGCACTCACTTTCGCGGCTGGCATGGCCTGTGATGGATTAAAACCTGTCGTTGCAATTTACAGTACATTCCTACAGCGTGCCTATGACCAGTTGATTCATGACATCGCCCTGCAAAACCTGCCAGTATTGCTAGCAATAGACCGCGCCGGTTTAGTTGGTGCGGATGGCCCTACACATGCCGGCAGCTTTGACTTAACTTACCTGCGCTGTATTCCGAACATGCTGATTATGACGCCGGGCGACGAAAACGAATGCCGAAAAATGCTGACCACAGGCTTTCACTACCAGGGCGTTTCAGCAGTGCGCTACCCGCGTGGCAGCGGCAGTGGTGCCCTTATTGAATCTGAACTGATGCCGATTGAAATCGGCAAAGGGCAAATTGTACGCAGCGGTAAAAAAGTCGCAATTCTAGCGTTTGGTTCCATGCTTGCTCCAGCACTAGAGGCTGCTGAATCAATAGATGCCACGGTTGCGAATATGCGTTTTGTAAAACCGATTGACGTAGCACTTATTGAAAAATTAGCGAATACACATTCCTACATTGTGACGGTGGAAGAAAACTGCATTATGGGTGGTGCCGGCTCAGCGGTGATGGAAGCTTTGCAGTCGATGCAGAAAAATATCGCTCAACCTGTTAAAACGCTGTGTCTTGGTTTGCCTGATCAATTTCTTGAGCATGGGGTACATGAAACTATGCTCGCAGAATGCGGTCTAGATGCTAAAGGCATTACTGACGCAATTGCGCAGTTAATAACCTAGTGTTATACTCAACTATTATTTAAAACCATCAAGCTAACAACAATGAGCCAATCAAACCCGCAAAGCCCTATTGAAGACGTACAGAACACTGCTGACACACGCCATTTAGCAATTGATAAGGTTGGCATCAAAGCCATACGCCATCCTGTAGTAGTTAAGGATAAATCTGGGGGCGAACAGCATACAGTGGCTGTATTCAATATGTACGTGCATCTGCCGCAGCATTTTAAAGGCACGCATATGTCACGCTTTGTTGAAATTCTCAACATGAACGAACATGCAATTTCAATCGAGTCATTCGAAACCATATTACGTGAAATGGTCATGAGACTTGAAGCGGAATCAGGTCATGTTGAAATGACTTTCCCTTACTTTGTCAATAAAGCAGCGCCTATTTCCGGCGTCAAAAGTCTTTTGGATTATGAAGTGACTTTTATTGGTGAAATTCACCAAGGCAAATATGAAATTACAGTAAAAGTGCTGGTGCCGGTAACTAGCCTATGCCCATGCAGTAAAAAGATATCTAACTATGGTGCTCATAACCAGCGCTCGCATGTAACTGTGACAGCACTCATTAATGACTTCATCTGGATTGAAGATATTATTGATCTGGTAGAAAAACAGGCATCTTGCGAACTCTATGGTTTACTGAAACGCCCTGACGAAAAATTCGTGACTGAGCGTGCTTACGATAATCCTAAATTTGTTGAAGACATGGTGCGCGATGTTGCTGCCCAACTCAACGCAGAAAAGCGTATTGAAGCATATACTGTTGAATCCGAAAACTTTGAGTCTATTCATAATCACTCAGCTTATGCGCTGATTGAAAAGGATAAACGCAAAAAATAAGGTTACAAAAGACGTAAAGACATGAAGCAAAAAGCCACTGTATTCAGTGGCTTTTTGCTTCAATCATTAATGATTCTGTAAAACAGATTCTCAACTTTATCTGAACATACTCGCAGCACTTTTCTCATTTTGACCAAGCTTTAATCCAAAGCCTATCACAGCCAAACCAAGCAAAGGGAAAACCGCGGCTAAAACAAAAGTCTGCTGCCCGCCAAGATATTGCAGCGCATAGCCGCCTGCGATGCCACCTATTGCGCCGCCCACGCCATAAGCCACACTATTATAAATAGCCTGCCCTTTCGCCTGATGTCGACCTTTAAAAAACTGGGTAACCACTTCAACTGATGCAGCGTGGAAGCTGCCAAACGTCGCCGCATGCAGCGATTGTGCAAGAATGATCATCCACAGGTTATCAACTGAAACACCGATCAAAGTAAATCGAATAACAGCCAAAAGCAAACTGGTTAATAAAATCGTTTTTAAACTAAAGCGTGCCATGATTTTTGGCATCAGCATAAAAATAGCGATTTCACAGATCACACCAACTGACCATAACAGGCCAATCACCCCTTTACTGTATCCATGCTCGCTTAAATAAATAGAATAAAAATTGTAGAGCACGCCGTGTGCTGTGACCATAAGCGAACACCCAACAAGCAAAGCAATGACGTTGGGTTGCTTGATTACCTGCCAGATTGAAAAATGATCATGCTCGTGCGGTTCTATCTTAGGTTCGGGTAATGTGTAAGACAAAGCAAAAAGGCTAATCTGTACAGCCAGCAGAAACCAAAGCAGGCTTGCTATACCCGTGATATCAATTAAGTAGCCTAACACTACTGCAGCGACGATAAATCCCAACGACCCCCACATACGAATACGGCTATAGTGGCCATTGGTAGTCGCAAGATGCGCAAGCGTGAGTGACTCCGCCAACGGCAAGGTTGAGCTTGTAAAAAGACTTAAAGCTGCCATCACAAAAAACATCCAGAAAAAGCCATGCGCCCAGAATACTGCGATAAAACCGCAAAGCCCTAACAGCGCTGTTAGCCTTATCCACTGGGCACGCTTGCCGGTATGATCTGCCAACCAGCCCCAAAAATTGGGAGCAAAAATCCGGCTGATCTGAAACAAAGACATCAGTATGCCGATATCTGCCGCTGAAAACTTTTCTGACTGCAGATACAAGCCCCAGTAGGGCACAAAGGCACCTACAAAAAAATAGTAGATGAAATAAAATCGGGACAGCCGGTTATGAAGTTTTGTATGCATATCAATCTGTTTAGTGACGCGCCGCCATAATAAAAAAGCCGGCTCATGCCGACTTCTTTATCTGTTAGCGTGTAAAACCTCATCGTTTAGGGCGAGGATGTACGCGCGGACAACGAAGTTGTCATTGTTTTTAGCTATACTACTTTTGCTACCAGAGGACGCCTCGGCTCTCTCAATGACGGCAATTAGATTTTGTAACATTCGTTTCAATTCCTTAATTGGACTACCGCAGGGTATGCGGAAAGTAACGCTTGTCAGACATGAGCAGCGCAGTAAGGCGCTCA
>JBFZCQ010000220.1:0-8687 GCA_041307905.1 Methylotenera sp. | reverse complement strand
ATGCCACAATCGAAACCGGTAGTAGCCGTAGGATTATCAGGAATGGTGTAGCATTAGATATTGAAAGTCAGCAAAGTGACAGTAACATTGGCAATACTCAATTTATACAGGTTATAGATGGAGAAAATGCCTTCATCAGCGTTGGACAATCAATCCCTTACACTCAGGATTGGGTTTCCCTGACGCATCGTTATGCGAATGTTCAGCGTACAACCGAATTTATCACCATAGACACCGGCTTTGCAGTGAGTCCAAGAACCATCGGCAATCAGGTTGAAATAGAGGTCACTCCAAGATTTTCTCAGCTGAATCAGCGCGGATTTATCGATTTTGAAACACTCACCACCACCATACGAACCAGCCGTGGCGAATGGGTAGATTTAGCTAACATAATGCAACAAAAAGATGATGTTAGCCGTGCAATATTCAGCTGGCAATCGAATTACCAGGCATCAAATAGCCAACTTTTAATCAAAGTTGAATAGCCAAGCTAAAAAAATGATAAAGATATGAACTTTTTTTCAAAAAACCTGTACAAAGCCCCGAAATTAGCTGTTTTTTTTCATAATTACTGGTAGAATTTGCGCCACTCGGTATAGCTAATTAGGTAAAAGTTCTAAGCAGTTATCGAAAAAAGTTTTTTAACTAGTTTAAACCCTTAAGGAAATCAAAATGACACGTTCAATTTTACTTGCTGCATTGTTAGCTCTTGCTGTTACTGCTTGTGGCGAAAAAGCTGCTGAAGCTCCTGCTGAAGCTGCTGCTGTTGAAGCTCCTGCTGCTGAAGCTGCTCCTGCTGAAGCTGCTCCTGCTGAAGCTGCTCCTGCTGAAGCTGCTAAGTAATTATTAGCTAGTAACAACTGCAAAAAAGCCGACTTTTAGTCGGCTTTTTTGTTTTCTGCATCGGCATAACTTTGCTTTAATCGATAACTTTCATCATCAAGCACCGTACAATTCGTTAGTAAGTTATCCAGTTAAGTTAAAAGTTAAGCTATAAATCTCCAATCAAACCCCTGCGGCTGATCAGCAATACCGACCCAATCCAGTTCACACCCAAGCACTCTGGCTAATGCAGCCTTTGCTAACAAAGGTGTGTTGTTTTTAGCACTCAGGTGAGCAGCCACGATATGCTGCAACCTGCTGTTATCTAATTTAGATAACAAGTTTGCAGAATCACTGTTTTCCAGATGTCCAAGATCTCCACCGACACGCTTTTTAAGCGACCAGCTATATGGTCCATTTTGCAACATCGTTGCATCATGGTTGCACTCAAGTACCAAGGCGTGACATCCACTCAGCTTTTCTTCAATATGGGGAGTTGTGCGACCGACATCGGTGAGAACACCTAATCTTTTACTACCGTCTGAAAACACATATTGAACCGGCTCACGCGCATCATGCGGAACCGGGTAAGGCTGCACGTCAATGTCCTGAACTGTAAAAGCAGCATGAGAATCTATGACATGCAGTTGCAATGCATGCTGACTGGGGAAATAGCGCGCAGCCATTTTAAGGGTGCCATAAGTCAGCCACACCGGAATGTCGTACTTGGCAGCAAACTTAAAAGCACCACCTGCATGGTCATCATGTTCATGAGTGATGACTATGCCGCTAATGTCAGAAGGGGCCAGATCTAAACGCGCCAGCCTTACAGTAGTGTCTTTAATACCAAAACCGCAGTCCAGCATTAAACGCGTCCGCTGCACTTCTACCAACAGTGCATTGCCTGCACTCCCACTTCCTAGTGAGGCAAAGCGCATCTGCTTACTATCCCAAAAATAGAACCATTATTAAAAACAGCTACTATTTTAATTGC
Source organism: Methylotenera sp. (assembly GCA_041307905.1). Classification (GTDB taxonomy): domain Bacteria; phylum Pseudomonadota; class Gammaproteobacteria; order Burkholderiales; family Methylophilaceae; genus Methylotenera. The sequence goes on along the minus strand of JBFZCQ010000220.1, from coordinate 6,871 downwards.
TCATACATTAAAGCAATAATACGATTTGCAGTGGTAGTGCGTACACGGGCTCCATTAGTATCAACCACGGTTACTACCGCTCTGCCTGCATCACCATCAATCACTTTAATACGGTATTGTTTTTCAGGGTTAGTTTTACCCTTGTCATCACTACCCCAGAATTTCAGGCTATCAATCACACTCTTCTGCTCTTTTTCAGCTGGCGTCTGCGGTTCTTTTTTATCATCGTCACCCCAGAACTTCAAACTCTCAAATAGACCTTTCTTTTTCTTAGGTGTATCGTCAATATCAACATCAGCATAGCGTACAAAGAACAGCCCGTTAGAGCGGTCTTTATCTTCGATTACAAAACCTATACGGTCGAGCGCAAGACCAACACGGCGCCAGGCACGATCGAACTGGTCATTCAATAACAATCTTGCACTGCCGTCAGATTCTTTAATAACCTCGGCACGCTTAATCACCGTTGCCTCAGCAAGAATAGAATGAGATTTTTGCTCTTCAACACCAAGCTTAACCATTAAACGACGCAATAACTCAGCATCCAACTCTGCATCATTGGCGTCCGGTTGAGTCGCTGCAATTTGCGCCTCAGACTTATAACCTGTATCAATTTCACCCAGTTGGGTTTGGATACGATTTTTACCATCGTCCGGAGCGCCAGTAACTGAGCGATGGGTCATGTAAATTTCAGTAGTACCGGCTTCAACACCACGGTCCAGACGTGTGAGAATTTTCTTCCTGTCCGCAAAGCCTGATAACTTATCCAGCCATTTATCAAATTTACTCAGCGCATTACCTGAAGTATCTTTTTTGATCGCGTCAGATTCGATCCACTCAGTCTCCATCACGCCGATTTGTGGGTTCTCAACACGAACAGCAAAACCCATATCGATCCAGAATTCACGTATAACCGGCCATATTTTTTCGGCAGAAGCATCAACAACCAGCCAGCTTTGCGCACCGGATCTTTCAAGACGCACACCGTCAGGCGTTTGCAGAACCTTCTCAACGCCCGCTTCCTGGCCTTCCTGTGCCTGGGTGTAACTTGAATAGCTGGTGCTACCCGGCACTGCGTAAGTATCACTCGACGGGCTAGCAGTTAAATCTGGAGGAACTTCCAATGGGCGTGCGCGGCCTGCACCTTTATAATCCGAAGATGTGTCAATAAAAGGAATAGAATCGCAAGCAGTTAAATTAGCCAGCAGTAATAAAGGTAATAGTAATGATGATGCTCTAGCCTTAACGCTTTTAACATCAATGCCAGTTGAGTCGATATTGACTTGTTTCATTCAAACCTCTTTGTTTAAATCCTAAGTATTACGTTAAAGAATATGAGCCGCTTTGGCTGCCGCACGCAGTACATCATGATACTGTACAGACAAATGAACTAAGGGCAGGCGAATACCGGCCTTGATCATGCCCATCTGCTGCAGCACCCATTTCACTGGAATTGGATTAGCTTCAACGAATAATTTTTGGTGCAATGCAAATAATTTTGCATTAACTTCACGTGCAAGCTTCACATCACCTGCCATAGCAGCAACACACATCTCATGCATCAACTTTGGTGCCACATTAGCTGTTACAGAAATAACTCCTCGCGCACCTAACAACATAAGCGGCATCGCCGTTGCATCATCACCGCTGAACACAGCAAAATCTTTAGGAGCTCGCAACAGCAGATCTGTACCACGTTCAATACCACCAGTCGCATCTTTGATACCAATAATATTGGGATGTATAGCCAGACGCAAAGCCGTCTCATTTGTAATGTCGCAGCCAGTTCGACCAGGTACGTTGTACAAGATTTGTGGAATATCCACCGCATGCGCCACAGCTTTAAAATGCTGATATAGCCCTTCCTGGGTAGGCTTGTTGTAGTAAGGTGCAACCAGCAGACAGGCATCTGCACCCAACTCCTTGGCTTTCCTGGTAAGTTCAATTGCTTCTTTAGTTGAATTAGCTCCAGTACCGGCAATCACCGGCACTCGACCATTGACTTGACTCACGGCGGTTTTAATCAGCAAGCAATGCTCATCAAAGTCTACTGTAGGTGACTCGCCGGTAGTGCCTACAATAACAATACCATCCGTTCCCTGATCAATATGAAAATCAATCAGAGCGGTTAATGATGAAACATCCAGACGCCCATCATCAAACATGGGCGTAACAATAGCGACTAAACTGCCTTGAAACATAGCAAACCTAAAACAATTATAATTTTCCATTTTAACTTAAAAGCAGCATAAATATACACTCCCTGCTGGTAAACTTATCAGCTATTTACACGCTCTATCCTGATTTACATATCTTAATGCTTTAAACGCAGTTTAATTAAATCTGTAACGTAACAAAAACGGTATAATTCCGGCTTGCATATGCTCTATCGCTCTATTTGTGGCAGAAAAATTCAACATGACTTTTGACTTGCAGCATTACATCATGATTTTGATTGGTACGGTATTGGTAAATAATATCGTGCTGGTAAAAATCCTTGGGCTGTGCCCATTCATGGGCGTTTCTAAAAAACTGGAAGCTTCTATCGGCATGGCCGGTGCCACTGCTTTTGTATTGAGCATAGGCTCGATGACAAGCTGGGGTATCAATCATTACCTGCTAGAGCCAAACGGCTTGGTATATTTGCGCACGCTATCATTCATTGTAGTCATTGCCGGAGTCGTGCAGTTTACTGAAATGGTCATGGAAAAGAACTTTCCTCCACTACATCAGGCACTGGGTATCTTTTTACCGTTAATAACTACTAACTGTGCAGTTTTGGGTATTCCGCTGCTAAATGCGCAATCCAGCCATAGCTTCCTGGAGTCATTATTTTTTGGCATGGGCGGTGCTGTCGGCTTTTCAATGGTATTGATTTTATTTGCATCTATGCGCGAAAGACTAGAAGCTGCCGACGTTCCTGCAGTTTTTAAAGGCTCTGCAATTGCCATGGTTACCGCCTCACTCATGAGTCTAGCATTTATGGGTTTTGCCGGACTTGATAAATATTAGTTTTAATTAATAACGCCAGTGATATGTTAACCGCTCTCTACATTATGCTTGGTTTAGCCTTAGCGCTAGGCATTATGCTCGGCATTTCCGCACTGCTATTTAAAGTAGAGGGAGACCCGCTGATAGCTCGCATCGACGCGATTCTGCCACAGACACAATGCGGTCAATGCGGCTATCCCGGCTGCAAACCCTATGCAACAGCAATTGCCAAAGGTGAAGCAGATATCAACCAATGCCCACCCGGAGGAGATGCCGGCGCACGCGCGCTAGCAGACTTAATGGGGGTGGAATACAAGCCTCTCAACGCAGAGCATGGCCTTCCCAAGCCAAAAGCGGTGGCTTTTATTGATGAAAACACCTGCATAGGCTGCACGCTATGCATACAGGCTTGCCCAGTAGATGCAATTCTGGGGGCAGCAAAACATATGCATACCATTATTGCTTCGGAATGTACAGGCTGCGAACTCTGCCTGGCACCTTGCCCTGTAGACTGCATCACCATGGAACCCGTTGCTGAAACACCGGATAACTGGAAATGGAAATACCCAGTGATCCCAATCAAGGCGATGCCTGCAGATGGGGGACACGTTTAATCATGAACTCTATCATTCAATTTGCCAGCAAACTGATTCGCGGCCAATCTGCAGAAACTGCCGATGTACATAAATTCCATGGCGGCGTGCACCCTGATGGCCATAAACAGGAATCAACAACTCAGCCAATCGCAGAACTTGCTATTCCACAAAGGCTTGTTCTGCCACTGCGCCAGCATGTAGGCTACATTCCGAAAGTCAAAGTACAGGTGGGCGACCATGTACTGAAAGGCCAGATGCTGGCAGAGGCCGAAGGCACTGTGTCCGCGGCGATTCACGCGCCGACTTCCGGCACCATTACTGCAATTTGTGATGCGGTCATTCCGCACCCATCCGGCTTACCGGATATGTGCATCACCTTAACGCCTGACGGTAAGGATGAATGGACGACATTGCAGCCGATAGACTGGCGCAATACCGATAAAAAACAATTAGTGGCAAGCCTGCGTTCATCAGGCATTGTTGGCTTGGGTGGCGCTACATTTCCCACCCATATTAAAGTGCGTGCCGATGGCAAATCCCATGTTCATACTTTGATTCTTAATGCTGCAGAGTGCGAACCTTATATCACCTGCGATGATATGCTGATGCGCGAAAGATCCCATGAAATTGTCAAAGGCATGGAAATCGTAAAATTTCTGCTCGGTGCCGAAAACTGCATCGTCGGCATAGAAGACAACAAGCCGGAAGCAACCGCGGCAATGACAGAAGCCTGCAAGGCGTTGCCTGATTTATCAGTCAAGGTGGTTCCTACGCTTTACCCGAGCGGCGATGCGCGTCGCCTGATTCATCTGGTGTCGGGTGTTGAAATACCACATGACAAACGCTCAACCGATGTTGGCATACAGGTATTCAACGTTGCTACAGTGCTGGCCATTTACCGTTACTTTGCATTTGGTGAACCATCTATTGACCGTATTGTTACCATCACGGGTAGCGTAAAATCACCACAGAATTTTAAGGTGCTGTTTGGCACACCGCTGCAGAAATTAATAGACGCTGCGGGCGGAGCGAATGTTGGCACTACGCATTTCATTATGGGTGGCCCGATGATGGGCTTTGACTTGCCAACGATCGATGTGCCGATCACCAAAGCCGCAAACTGCATTATTGCCGCGACGCCGGACCTGTTTGCACCGCCGCAGCCAGCAATGCCATGTATTCGCTGTGCGCGCTGTGCTGATGCTTGCCCCGTAAACCTGCAGCCGCAGGAACTCTACTGGTTCTCGAAGTCGGATAACTTTGAAAAGGCGCGTGATTACAATCTGTTTGACTGCATCGAATGCGGCTGCTGCACTTATGTATGCCCGAGCAATATTCCGCTGGTGCAATATTACCGCTACGCTAAAAGCGAGATTATCGCTGCCGATAAAGCCAAAGAAGCAGCCGACCTTGCGCGTGAGCGTAATGAATTCAGGCTCGCGCGTATTGAACGCGAAAAACTGGAACGCGCACAGAAGCATGCTGAACGCGCCGCCAGTAGTAAAGCTGAAAATGCCAAAACAGAAACTGCTAAACCGGAAGAGGTTAAAACCGAACCCGCTATAACAGAAAGCGAAAAACCGGTTACCAGCACAGATGATGCAAAGAAAGCTGCAATTGCTGCCGCCATTGAGCGTGCTAAAGCACTAAAATCAGCCGCAGCCAAGACAGGTGACGCGCAGAACAAGCCAGAGGTTAAGGCTGCTGCTGTACTCCAAGCCAGTAATAAACCCGCGCAAACCGAAGATGACCAAGCAAAAGCTGAGCAGGCAAAAAAAGACAAACAAGCACTGATTGCCGCAGCGATCGAACGTGCAAAAGCACAGAAACTGACGGCAGCCCAAGCGGGCATTGCACCTAAAAATGTTGACGATGCCAGCCCAGCTGTAAAAGCTGAAATAAGCGAAATTGATGCGATACGCGAAAAAGCAAAACAAGCAGTCAAGGCACATGATTCGAATTCAAAAGCTTAAAGGGCAATAACAAACTTGTTACCAGGATAAAAACTTGAACCGTTCACCTTATATCACCGATGCGCCTACCGTCAGTATCATCATGCTGAAAGTGCTGCTGGCACTTGTGCCCGGTATTTTTGCCTACGTATGGATCTACGGCGGCGGCATTTTGGTCACGATTTCTCTGGCGACCATCACAGCGTTGATTTCCGAAGCTATTTTACTCAAATTGCGCCAGCGTCCGATTCGTCCCTATTTGTCAGATTTAAGTGCCGTTGTTACTGCATGGTTGCTGGCACTGGCGTTACCGCCTTTAGCCCCTTGGTGGCTAGTCGTCGTAGGCACTTTGTTCGCAATCGTTATCGCCAAACAGCTTTACGGTGGACTTGGCTATAATCCATTCAATCCGGCCATGGTAGGATATGCGGTACTGCTTATCTCATTCCCCATCATTATGACCAAATGGCCTGCACCTTTGATTCTGGCGCAAACCCAACTTGATTTCATGGATCAACTGCACTTTATTTTCAGCAACACCCTGCCAACAGACGTAAAAATAGATGCTGTCACCTCCGCCACACCACTGGATTACCTGAAAACACAGCTCATGCTCAAACACGAAGTTTCAGGCATCACGCAGGCGCCGATTTTTGGGGTATGGGGGGGCAAAGGCAGCGAGTTTGTAACGGCGGCTTATTTACTCGGCGGCTTATATCTGATACAGCAGCGTATTATCAGCTGGCATTTGCCTACCGCATTCCTAGCTACACTGGCAGCAATGTCACTGGTTTTTTATGCAGTCAACCCGGCACATTTCTCTAACCCGCTGTTTCATTTAATGAGCGGCGCTTCGATGCTTTGCGCTTTTTTTATCATCACCGATCCGATCAGCGGCCCAACCACCCCACGTGGCAAGTTATATTTTGCGGCTGGTGTTGCCGTGATTACCTATTTGATTCGCGTTTATGGCGGCTACCCGGATGGCGTCGCTTTTGCTGTACTGATCATGAATATGTGCGTACCGCTGATTGATGCACATACTCAACCACGCGTTTTTGGTCACACGAAGATCTAAGCCAACTATGTCAGATACCGTGATTAAACACACCTCTGTTACTGCCGTTACCATGGTCGCTTTTGCCTTGATCGGCACGGCGCTGCTTGCTTATATATTCAATATCACACGCGAACCTATCGAAAACAGCGAAGCCGAAGCACGACTGGCGCTCTTCAGGCAGATTCTGCCGGATGATCATTACTACGGCGACACTCAAAACAAGCATGATAAACATGACGCTGACGACAATAAGCTACTAAAGAACGTGATCG
>JBFZCQ010000219.1:0-3623 GCA_041307905.1 Methylotenera sp. | reverse complement strand
CTGCCAGATCTACTGCCGGTTCGCCGATCTTCACACCGCCAACAGCATTTATAAATACATCCTGGTCAAAACACGGAATACCGGCATGACGATGCAAAACGGCCAGCAACATCGCTAATCTATTTTGCTCAACCCCAACGCAAAGGCGTTTAGGATTAGGTGCATGCGCCTCATCTACCAGCGCCTGAATTTCTATCAGTAGCGGGCGTGTACCCTCTTGCGTAACCGTGATACATGAACCGGCAACCTGTTCGCTGTGATGAGATAAGAACAAAGCTGAAGGGTTTGTGACCTCGCGCAAGCCTTTCTCGGTCATAGCAAATACACCAAGCTCATTGACTGCACCGAAACGGTTTTTGAATGCACGAATCAAGCGGAAGCTGGAATTGGGGTCGCCTTCAAAATACAGCACCGTATCCACGATATGCTCCAGCACTCGTGGCCCGGCCAAAGCGCCCTCTTTCGTCACATGGCCTACCAATATCACACAAATGCCGGCCTGCTTGGCTAATCTCGTCAGCTGAGCGGAACATTCTCGTACTTGCGCCACCGAGCCAGGGGCTGATTGCAGCGCCTCTGAATAAACCGTCTGAATAGAATCAATCACAGCAATATCAGGCTTATGCGCCTGCAATGTTGCAAGAATTTTTTCTAAGTTAATCTCGGCTAACAAATCAATCGGGCTCGCATCCAACCCCAAGCGCTTGGCACGCATCGCAATCTGCTGCGCTGATTCCTCACCGCTGACATAAATCGCTTTGCGCGGCTTGGGCTTAGTCATGGCGCCGATATGGCATAAGGTTTGCAGCAATAGCGTAGATTTACCGATACCCGGATCGCCACCTATCAGCACCACTCCGCCCGCTACCAAACCGCCGCCCAGCACTCGGTCAAACTCGCTCACGCCGGTAGGCTGCCGCGGCACTTCTGCCGCTTCTACATCTGCCAGTTTCTGCAGAACACTGCTTTGCGCAACGCCATCAAATTTATTGGCATAGCGGTTAGTGCCAACAGTTTCGGCAATGCTTTCTACCAATGTATTCCATGCCATGCAACTTGGGCACTGTCCTTGCCATTTAGGCTCCTGTGCGCCACATTCCGTGCAGGAATATATTGTTTTAGCTTTTGCCATTAATCTACCATTTTAACGTGTACGCGCGATGAAACTGCACACAGCAGTTCATAGCCTACAGTGTCTGCAGCTTCCGCTACAGTATCTACTGGAACTTGCTTACCCCATAATTCGACTTGGCTACCGATTTCAGCTTCAGATATATCTGTAATGTCACAGAACAGCATATCCATAGACACGCGCCCCAGAGTTCTTGTCATTTTTCCAGAGACAACAATTGGCGCGCCGTGCAGATGCTCGCTACCTAATAAACCGGCATGTCTTGGGTAGCCATCAGCATAACCACAAGCAACTACGCCGATTCGTTTAATTTGGTTTGCGGTAAAACGGTTGCCATAACCAATACTCTCGCCAGCTTGTATGGTCTGCACAGCAATGATTTCACTCGTCAATTGCATTACCGGTTTCAAATCGAATGCAGAAGCAGGCATACCGCTCACAGTGCTGGCACCATAGAGCATAATGCCGGGGCGAACCCAGTCAGCTTTTAACCCAGGGTAACGTAAAATCGTAGCTGAGTTTGCTAATGAAATTGGCTGTTCAAGGCCTTTAATCGTTTGTTGAAACAATGCCAGCGGCGCTTCTATGCCAGGGTCTTTATCCGCAGTTGCAAAATGCGTCATCAAGGTAATATCTGCAACATTACTGCTGGTTTTCAACTGACTGAACGCTGCAACATATTGATCTGGAGAAAAACCAAGACGGTTCATACCGGAATTCATTTTGAGATGTACATGGACAGGTTTAGCGAGTTCGGCACTTAATAACATTGCCAGTTGCAATCTGGAATGCACAACGACATCAATATTAAACTCTGCTACAACTTTAAGTTCATCTGCGCAGAAAACACCTTCCAGCAGCAGAATAGTTTGCGTGAATCCTGCTTCACGCAGAATAATGGCTTCACAGACTCCAAGCACAGCAAAGCCATCTGCCGCACTAAGGCTATGGGCAACGTTTAACAACCCGTGGCCATACCCGTTAGCCTTAACCACAGCCATGATTTTTGAGTGAGGTGCATGCTGCTTAACTACAGCCAAGTTGTGCTGTAAGGCACTTTTAGAAATGGTCGCAACAATCGGGCGCATTACTAAAACCTAGTACTCATCATTCATGTGCCCGGAACCGGCAAAATTCTCAAAGCGCGTATGCTGGCCCAGGAATGTCAGACGCACACGACCAATCGGACCATTACGCTGCTTACCGATAATAATTTCAGCAGTGCCTTTATCCGGGGTATCTGGGTTATAGACCTCATCACGGTAGATAAACAGAATCACGTCCGCATCCTGCTCAATCGCGCCGGATTCACGCAAGTCACTCATTACCGGGCGCTTATCCGGACGCTGCTCCACGCTTCGGTTAAGCTGTGACAGTGCAATGACTGGTACATCCAGCTCTTTTGCCAATGCTTTTAATGAACGTGAAATTTCTGAAATTTCAGTTGCGCGATTCTCACCCTGTTTGCCAGCCGGAGCCGACATCAATTGCAGGTAGTCGATCACGATCAGGCCAAGCTTACCGGTCTGGCGATGCAAACGGCGTGATCTGGCTCGCACGTCGAAGCTGCTTAAACCTGCACCTTCATCAATAAAGATAGGTGCTTCATTGAGTTTACCCAGTGCAGTAGTCAGTTTTTCCCAATCTTCGTCTTCCAGGCGGCCGGTACGCATGCGATGCTGATCCAAACGCCCTACTGAACCGATCATACGCATTGCGAGCTGTGTGCCAGCCATCTCCATGGAGAACACTGCAACCGGCAGGCCGCTATCCAATGCCACGTTTTGGCAATATTTAACGAAAATGCAGTTTTACCCATAGAAGGACGACCTGCAACAATAATCAGATCACCGCCCTGCAAGCCTGATGTCATCGAATCCAGATCAGCAAAGCCAGTTGGAATACCGGTCACGTCAGATTGATTGTCGCGTGAAAAAAGCTGGTCAATACGGTCAGCTACCTGCGGCAGCAAAACTTTAATATCAGTAAAGCCTTCAGAGCTTTTCTTACCACCTTCGGCAATCTGGAATATCTTGGCTTCCGCCTCATCCAGCAATTGCTGTGCATCGCGGCCATTCGGCAGGTAAGCACTTTCGGCAATGCCGGAACCTACAATGACCAATTGGCGCATCACAAAACGTTCATGCACGATTTCAGCATAACGTCGGATGTTTGCCGCAGTTGGCGTGTTTTGTGCCAAAGCACCTAAATATGCAATACCACCAACGCTTGAGAGTTCAGCCGAGTTTTCCAGCGACTCAGCAACCGTGACAATGTCAGCCGGTTTATTGTGTTCAATCAGCTTGGATATATGCTGAAATATCAGTTTGTGATCATGACGGTAAAAGTCTTTAGCACTCAAAATATCGGCAACTTTATCAAGCGCTTCATTTTCAAGTAACAAGCCGCCAATGACGGATTGCTCGGCTTCAACCGAGTGAGGAGGGATTTTTAATGCATCTAGTTGTTCATCATTCATAAACAGAATTAT
>JBFZCQ010000218.1:0-3989 GCA_041307905.1 Methylotenera sp. | reverse complement strand
ATGCCCCACCGATCAGTTATGAAATTGATGGCGTGCAGTATGTGGCAGTAGTTGCCGGTGGTAATGCTATCTTTGGTTTTACGTCCGGTGATAACATTCTGGTCTATACATTAAAGAAATAAAGTTTAAAAATGATTTCAGTGATATTTAAACGCTGGTGCTTAGTCTTTTGCCTGATATTTGCTTTTACAGCATGTGACAGCAAATATAGGCATAACCCATTACCGAGCACGTCAAACGTTGTGATTCTGGGCGACAGCCTTACTTATGGCACCGGTGCCGGCAGTGGTGAGGATTACGCCAGCATCCTCGCCAGCAATACCGGCTGGAATATCATTAATGCAGGCGTGCCGGGCAATACTTCCTTCGATGGATTGTCGCGTTTACCGCAGATTTTGGCAGCACATGAGAACGGTGAGCAAAAGATTGATCTGTTGATCGTGGAGTTGGGCGGTAATGATTTCTTAAGGCATGTGCCGGAGCATGAAACAGTCAATAATCTGAAATCAATATTGAGTCAGGCTAAAGCTAAGCGTATTAATACGATGTTAATTGCGATTCCTAAATTTAGTCCTGTAGGTGCAGCATTCGGAGCCCTTTCAGATCATCCTCTTTATGAGCAACTGGCAGAAGAAACTGATACACCGCTGATTGAAGACCTGTTTTCCGATGTGTTAGCAAAAAACAGCCTGAAAGCTGACCCTATTCACCCGAATGCTGAAGGTTATCGCCTTGTGGCAAGTGAATTACAAAATGCGCTGATGGACTTAGGATTTCTGAAGAAAAACTAACCTTGGATTTTTTATTTAACAGTGTAATTCTCGCGCAGGCGGAAATGACGCAAAATAAAGTTTGTATCGGCTTCTGTCTTACTTATGCTTTACTTTCAGGTAAAGCACAGTGCATGACAAAATAAGCGTAATACAGTTGGCAATGATAATAGGCCAGCTATTAATCATCAAGCCGTAGATGAGCCAGCCAAGTACACCTATGCTGAACATGCTGTACATGGGAAGTGAGATTCCTGACAAATCACGTGTTTTCAGCGAGTGCAATGCCTGCGGAACAAATGCTACCGTTGTGAGCAATGCTGAACTGTAGCCTATGAGGTCGGTGGTATTTATAGGATAGCCCTTTGCATTAATAGTGGTTCGGATGGTTTTCATATCATATCAATCTGTATTGATATTAATTAGCGTTTAATTGACATACTCCCCGCCATGAATGGCGGGGATTCCTACGGCACTAAATATGTGCTTGCTCATGTGTAGCCGCTTCAGTGGGTTCGTGCTTCATCGAGCGGTCTGACTGCACTATCTCTCCACATGCTAAATAGAACGATTCAAACCGGACTTGGCTTTAACGCTTTGACCTGGTGCATTTTTTAACCAAGGAAGTTCTACTTTCCATTGTGGTAATAGATTGGCAATCATCGTGTAGCTAAACTTGAACGTGTTATCCGCTTGTTATTGTTCGTTCTGCCACGCCAAAGCTCGGTTATACACAAAATGGCAAGTTCCTGTGTACTGCCGTATGGCGCGAACTTGCGCTCCGTGCGGCATGAGTTCAAATTGGTAGCTTGCAGACGTTTCATTAAGTTCAAGCTATCATGGATTGCCGGATTATCAAATTTAATTCAAAACCAATCGCTTACATCCTCACCGTGAATGACAAGGTTTTACGCGCTATTTGATAAACGCTGTGCCGGAATGACAATCATCAGCACAAGTGCGCCTGCTGCAACACCAAATAAGCCATTCAATAATGTTGGTACCAGCCATTGCATGAAACCGTTACTCATTATGCCTGCAACATGTTCGATCCAGTGGTGAACAACTGGTATGCCATGCGTTAATATAGCGCCGCCAACCAAAAACATGGCAGCTGTACCAACTACAGATAGCGTTTTCATCATGTATGGCGCAAATTTCAGAATGCCGAAGCCGAATTTTCTTTTTAATGAAGCAAGCAGAGTTTCACCCTTGCATTGCGCTAAATACAGGCCGCCGTCGTCCAGCTTAACAATACCTGCCACCAATCCGTAAACGCCGACTGTCATAATAGTTGCAATACCGACCAGTACCATGACCTGATTACTAAAAGTGGCTGTAGCAACCGTACCCAGTGTGATCACTATGATTTCTGCCGAGAGTACAAAGTCAGTGCGAATTGCGCCTTTGATTTTATCCTGCTCTGTTTCTGCAGCCACGATTTCATCCGGATTGGTTGTCTGCTGCGGGTCCAAACGTTTGGCTTCTTCATGCAGGAATAATTTGTGATAAAGCTTTTCTACACCTTCAAAACATAAAAACAATCCACCCAGCATCAAAAGCGGCACAACAGCCCAAGGTACAAGTGCGCTAATGGCGAGCGCCAGCGGTACCAGAATGACTTTGTTAACCATTGAGCCTTTGGCTACGGCCCAGATGACCGGCAGCTCGCGGTCTGCATGTACACCATTTACCTGCTGTGCATTGAGGGCAAGGTCGTCACCGAGTACGCCGGCAGTTTTTTTAGCCGCAACTTTAGTCATGACGGATACATCGTCCAGTATCGTTGCAATATCATCAATCAATGTTAAAAGACTAGCGCCAGCCATAATTAAGATTTCCTGTTGAGGTGTTTTTAGTGCTGTGAATTATAACCAATGAATGTTTAAACACATCTTTTAGATCAAAATATATCTTATGAGTGTTAACCGTTATACAAATATAAGCTGTGGACTATAATCAGACGAATATGCAGCCTGAAAGAAGGTACTTAGTATGAAAGATCAAAATAGCGAGAAATGGACACTGGCAATACAAGGCATGACTTGTGCATCATGTGCTGGCCGCGTTGAAAAAGGCTTGCTCAAAGTACCGGGGGTAGTTACGGCAGAAGTCAATTTGGCACTAGAAACTGCGCAGGTAACCGGTTCCGCAGAAGCACTGACACCTGATAAGCTTGTAGCAGCAGTGGAGGCTGCCGGTTTTCAGGCACAGCCCTTAAGTCTCGATTTCGAACAGCCTGCGAATATGGTAGAAAGCCATGAAGCCGATTATAGCTGGTGGCCGGCTGCTTTAGCAGCTTTGTTGTCTTTCCCTTTGGTGCTGGGCATGATTGCCGAATGGTTGGGCTGGACATTCTTGCAGGGGCATATTTCAGGCTGGCTGCAATGGGCGCTGGCGACTCCAGTGCAGTTCTGGCTAGGCTGGCGTTTTTATAAGGCCGGCTGGCATGCACTTAAAGCTGGTGCCGGCAATATGGATCTTCTGGTAGCAATCGGCACTTCTGCAGCTTATGGCTTGAGCGTTTATCTGCTTTTTAATTCGCCTCATGCCGCGATGAGCCATCTCTATTTTGAATCATCGGCCATCGTCATCACCCTTGTTTTACTTGGCAAATGGCTGGAAACACGTGCCAAATCAAAAACAACTGAGGCGATACGTGCGCTTAACGCTTTGCGTCCGGAACGTGCCAGTGTGATGCGTAAAAATCAGGAGCTGCAAATTCCTATTACATCCGTTATCTTGGGTGATCTGGTCATGATACGCCCGGGAGAGCGTGTAGCGGTAGATGGCGTTATCAAGCAGGGGGATAGCCAGATTGATGAGTCTTTAATCACAGGCGAAAGTCTGCCTGTTGCAAAACACGCAGGAGATAAAGTCACCGGTGGTTCTATCAATGGAGAAGGATTGTTATATGTCACCACAACCGCACTGGGTAATGAGTCCGTGCTGGCACGCATTGTGCGTTTGGTTGAATCTGCACAGGCCAAAAAAGCACCTATACAGCGTCTGGTAGATAAAGTCAGCGAGGTTTTTGTACCCGTAGTTATTGTGATCGCTTTTATTACATTGCTTGCCTGGGGATTCATCGGCGGTGATTGGCAGGTGGCTATTCTTAATTCGGTTGCGGTTTTAGTTATTGCCTGCCCTTGTGCACTTGGTCTGGCAACGCCGACTGCAATTATGGTCGGTACTGGTGTGGCAGCAAGGCATGGCATC
>JBFZCQ010000217.1:0-6945 GCA_041307905.1 Methylotenera sp. | reverse complement strand
TGGCAGTTTGCCATCATACTGCCGAAACTGCTCATATTCGTTTTCCAGCCTGGCAAAGTAACTGCGGCCAAGCAGTCCACGTGCACGTCCATCTGTTGCATTGTGCGCACCGATGCTCTTTAAATCACGCATCACGCTTTTTACATCATCATAAGTCAGGGTAAACCGCTCAACATCTAGCACCGGCGAGCTAAACCCAGCACGTACCAACGCATCGCCGATATCGTGCATATCTATAAATCTACTCACACTGGTATGGCTGTTTGCACTTGCTGCATCACTAGCTGTTCTTAGCTCGCGCAAGGTATCTGGACCAAAGGTACTGAACATCAGCAAGCCTTCCGGCTGCAATACGCGATGAAACTCTTGCAAAGCAGCATCCAGATCATTGCACCATTGAACCGCCAGATTTGACCAGACAAAACCAACACTGCTATCAGCCAGCGGCAGCGCCTCAATATCAGCGCATAGCAGGTTTTGTTTTTTGTTACTCAATAAAGATTTAATCTGATGCGCGAGGCCAAGGCTACTGTGCGTCTTACGCGTTTTCTGCAGCATCTGGTGCGCGAAATCTAGTGACACCACCTGTGACTTTGCATAGCGTTTTTGCAGGGCATGGCTTGCGAGACCTGTGCCGCAACCTGCATCCAGAATGAACTGCGGCTCTATGTTCACTAGATCAAGCCGGCTCAGCATCTCCTCACGCACCTGCTTCTGTAATATTGCAGCGGCATCATAGGTTTCAGCCGCGCGGCCAAAAGAAGCGCGCGCGCGCGCTTTATCGATGCGGTAAATATCGTCTGTCATCATAAAAATGAGTGCGGCGGCTCTAAAAACTGTACAACTGCTTCAATGAAGTGTTCCTGATGTGATAGAAACGGCGCATGTGAGGCCCCTGCCATTACGCGCAGAAAGCCAGTCGGCAGGTTTTGCATCATCCAGTGCGCTGCCTGCACCGGTGCCAGGGTGTCGCGGTCACCGTGAATGAGCAAGGTCGGCTTACGTATATGCCCAATTTCTGCACGTAAATCAGTATCCAGCAATATATTCAGCGCGCGGAACAGTGACTGCGATGATGGTGTCGGACGCTCTGCAAATTTGTTACGCAGCAATTTAACCGTTCCGCGCGCATCGCTCGCCCCCATGCACTGCAAAGTCAGGAATTGCGTCATAGTCCTATGATAGTCTTCATTGACACTGTCAGCAAAGTTACTGAACACGTCCGGGTCAATGCCTGCATCCCAAGTGGTTTTATATTCGGTATTAGTCTGATCGAAGCTTTTATTCACAAAACATGGCGTTGATCCTACCAGCACTAGCCTGCGCACCAGGTCCGGGTAATCCAGCGAGATACGCATCGCGACCTGCCCGCCTAGAGACCAACCTACCACATCGGCATTTGCAGGCAAGGTTTCAGCCACTTTCTCTGCAACTGCATGCAGATGAAACGGTTCTATCGGGCGGCTTAAGCCCATTCCGGGCAAGTCGATAATATGCAAAGTAAATAATTTACTGAGCTTTTTCACCAGCGGCTGCCACACTGCACCACTCATGCCCCAGCCATGAATCAGCACCAGATTTGGTCCTGCACCTATAGTTTCTACATGCACATTATTTGTAGTTACATTCATAAAACACTTTCTGCCTGATGAATTGCCGTCACCAACTGTTTCACATCATCTAGACTATGGGTAGCGGATAATGAAATACGCAGTCTTGCCGTGCCGGCCGGCACGGTGGGGGGACGTATCGCCGGTACCAGAATGCCATGTGTCTGCAAGTACTCGCTAACAGCCAGTGATTCCTCATTGCCGCCGATAATCAAAGGCTGAATCGCGGTATCTGATTCTAGTAGCTTCCATTTTTTGAGCTTTAGATTTTCTTTCAAATAAGTAATCAAAGCCTTCAAATTGGCACGCAGATCATCACCCTGCTTAATCAACTGCACCGAAGTTGACAGTGTTGCCGACAACGCCGGTGGTGCTGGTGTTGAATATACATAGCTCTTGGCTTTTTGAATCAGATAATCAATCACCACTTGTTCACCGGCAACAAAAGCACCGGCTACTCCCGCAGCCTTGCCCAAGGTTGCCATCACTATGATACGCGGCGACTTGATATTGAAGTGATTCAGGCTACCTTGCCCATGCTCGCCCAGTACGCCAAAACCGTGCGCATCATCTAGATACAGGTAGGCATCATATTTTTCGCACAGTGCCAGATATTCCGGTATCGGGGCAATGTCGCCATCCATGCTAAACACCGCATCAGCAGCGATCAGCTTATGTCTGGCTTTACTGGCTTGCAACAGCTTTTCCAATGCTGCGACATCATTATGCGGATACCTGTGAAAATCTGCGTAAGAAAAATAAGCGCCGTCATTAAGACAGGCATGATTCAATTTATCCGCGAATACCGCATCACCGCGCCCCATCAGGGCGCCGATCACGCCAATATTCGCCATGTAACCAGTGGAGAATAATAGTGCTGCTGGCAAATCTACAAATTCAGCCAGCTGCTTTTCCAGTGAATCATGATAGCGGTGATGACCGGTGATAAGATTAGACGCACCGCTACCAACGCCAGAATCAGCTGCCGCCTTCTGCATCGCAGAAATTAGTTCTGGACGATTTGCCAAGCCAAGATAATCATTACTGCAAAATGACAGGTAAGGCTTGTGGTTGGCAACAATATGCTCTGCCTGCGGCGAATCCAGCAGACGGCGCTGACGCAACAGGCCATTAGCTCTCCGCTGCTCGAGCTCTTTTTCTAAAGCCGCTAACATTTATATTTTATTAATACCCAGTTTTGCAAAAAGCTGCTTATCCGTGTCTGCTTCCGGGTTGCCTGTGGTTAACAGTTTTTCACCATAGAAAATACTGTTAGCACCAGCCAGGAAACACATGGCTTGCGTACCTTCGCTCATACTTTGGCGACCCGCTGACAAGCGCACATAACTGGTAGGCATGGTGATACGTGCTGCAGCAATCGTGCGCACAAACTCGAGATGATCCAATTCTTCAGTGCCGTGCAAGGGCGTACCTTCAACCTGTGTTAACAGATTAATCGGCACGCTCTCGGGTGGCTGCTCCATATTGGCCAACTGTGCCAGCAGACCAGCACGCTGGTTGCGTGACTCGCCCATACCGATAATGCCGCCGCTGCAAACGTGAATGTTCTGGCTGCGCACGCGCTCCAGTGTTTCGAGCCTGTCCTGATAGGTACGTGTCGTAATCACTTCACCATAAAACTCCGGCGCTGTATCCAGATTATGGTTGTAGTAATCGAGCCCAGCTTCTTTCAATTGCTCAGCCTGACCTTCTTTCAGCATGCCTAAAGTCGCACAGGTCTCTAATCCGAGCGCTTTCACTTCTTCAATCATCCTAAGTACTGGCTCGAGGTCACGCTGTTTAGGCCCACGCCATGCGGCACCCATACAGAAGCGGCTGGCGCCGTTATCTTTAGCTTCTTTAGCTGCGGCAACCACATCATCCAATGCCATTAACGGTTCGCTCTCAACCTCGGTATGGTAGCGTGCTGCCTGCGGGCAATAGCCACAATCTTCAGAACAGCCGCCGGTTTTAATTGACAACAAAGTACTGACCTGCACTGCATTAGGATCAAAGTTTTCACGGTGTACAGTTTGCGCGCGATACATCAAATCGCTGAACGGCAATTCAAATAATGCGACAATATCGTCAACACTCCAGCGATCAACTGTTTTTGGCGTGCATGATTTGTCTAAATTAGCTTTAAGATGATCAGTATTGATAACCGCCTCGTTACTGGAAGATGCCGGTGATGTTGTTGCCGATTCAAGCATTTGCGTTTCCTTGATTTACAGCGTGACAACCGAATTTGGATTCGGCATATCGCTAGTTTGATAAGATAAAAGATATTTTGCATTATACCTTGTCAACAAAAATCACTGCAAATTTTGAACAATAGATTAAAATTTAAGCATATTTTTTGATTCAATCCTGCCGCAAGTCTTTATGCCATGCGCTAGCCACAAGGATGATGACGTGATGACCACCGGCGCCAGCCTGAATGAATTGGCCAAAACTTTAAAACAAGCAGGATTCGCACATGTAGAATACTAGGTTGTTGCAAGAACACTCCCCAGACCATACTCATACTGAAAAATTTATGTTTACGATTGTTTTATTTGAACCGGAAATACCACCGAACACTGGCAATATCATCAGGCTGTGTGCCAATACCGGGGCTAATCTGCATCTGGTGAAACCGCTTGGCTTTTCACTGGAAGACAAACAGCTTAAACGCGCCGGGCTGGATTATCACGAATATGCCAGTTTGCAGGTGCATGAGAACTGGGCCGACTGCAAAGATGCTTTGTCTGGAAGGCGCATGTTTGCACTTACTACCAAAGGCAGTACCTGCCATGCGGACATTGCTTTTGAAAAAGGAGATGTGTTCGTATTCGGCCCGGAAACGCGCGGCTTGCCGGAAGAGATTCGCGCAGAATTCAGCCCAGAACATCGCGTGCGCTTACCAATGTTACCTAACAGCCGTAGTCTGAATTTATCAAACTCTGCCGCAGTATTGCTTTATGAAGCGTGGCGGCAGATTGGGTTTGAAGGCGGCAGTTAAAATCATTAACTGCAAATGACCAACCGAGAGACGATTGCTAAAAATCTAAATCTCTAAAACTGGGAAATTGGTACGATAGAACAAGCAAATCATGTTGAATTTAGAAGCCTTCCGGCTTTTGATCACGGCCCAAAAGATCCATCACCGCATCCTGCGCACTCTTGCCATGAGTCAGCGCCTGATTGACTTCATAGGTAATGGGCATATCCACACCAAGGCTTTCTGCACGGCGCATCACTTCTCGTGCAGTATTCACGCCTTCAGCGACATGACCTAAGCCATGCAGAATATCTGCCAGACTTTTGCCACTTGCCAACTGTAAACCAACTTCACGGTTTCTTGAATATTGGCCGGTACAAGTTAGAATCAAATCGCCTACCCCCGCCAGACCCATAAAGGTTTCGGTCTTGGCTCCTAATGCCACACCGAAACGCGTCATTTCAGTGAGGCCACGCGTAATCATGGCCGCACGTGCATTGTTACCAAAGCCCATGCCATCAGAAATACCGGCTGCAATTGCCATCACATTTTTAACAGCACCGCCTACAGAAACACCAACCACGTCTGTCGTATTGTAAACGCGCAGATTGGCCCCATGAATCAACTGGGCAGCCTCATTAGAGAATGCTTGATCATTGGCCGCCAATGTGATCGCTGTCGGTAACCCGCGCACCAATTCAGCCGCAAAACTGGGGCCGGATAAAGCACCCCATCTGTGAGAGCTGCCTAATTCCTCCAGCGCTACTTCATAGGGCAATTTAGCAGACTCTGGCTCCAGCCCCTTATGTGCCCAGATAATCGGCAAAGTAGAACCCAAAGCTTTAATGTCTTTTAAAATGCCTCGAAAACCGGCTGTAGGCACGACAGATAAAATCAGATCAGCACCATCAAGTGCCGTCTGCAAGTCATCTTCAACCGACAACTGATCATTGAATTTAAAATCACCAAGATACAGAGGATTGGCGCGTGCCTTTCGCATACCAGAAACATGACCGGTGTTACGTGCCCATAGCGAAACACGATGACGCTGACTCAGATTCATGGCAAGCGCGGTACCCCAGGCCCCTGCTCCAAGTACTGCTATTTTCGCATCTTTAGTATTAATAGCTGAATCAGTTACCATCTAATTAAATCCCCATACGGACGAAATTGAAATAAATCCCGCAATACCGTCACGGTGTTTTACTTTAAGCCACCCATTGGCAAGCTTACTATCGGCAACTTCCAGCACAACATCCTTTTCTAATGTGGCAAGCAGACTGGATGCCGCATCAGCACTCGATCTTATTTCAGCATTGGCGGCAATCACCATTACAGTAGACTTGCCAGATAACTGGTTAGCCTCTATCCAACTGATACTGCCTTGTGCATCGCGCACCTTCAGCCATTCGCCAAGATTAACAATAATCTCAACCGGGTAACCTTGGCTCAGCAAAAGAGTTTTTTTTGCTGCACTTGAAGGAGCATCATAAAGAACGGCTTTGGGGACACCGACTGATTTGAACTCTAATGCTAACGCAAAAACTGGCGTTAGCATTAGAGCAATGAGTGGAACTAACAACTTCATGCCTGGGCGGTACATAAACCTGCAGTGCCAAATAATTTAAGCTTGCTCAGTTTGCTGCTGCTTTTGTTGGGCAAACAGCGCTTCAAAATTGATCGGGTTAAGCAGCACTGGCTGGAAGCCTGCACGTACTACTAAATCAGATACAGCTTCACGTGCATATGGGAACAGAATGTTCGGGCAGGTAATGCCAACAATTAACTCAATATTTTCTGCTGGCACATTGCTGATCTGGAAAATGCCGGCTTGCGTTACTTCTACCAAAAATACTGTTTTATCAGCGATTTTTGAAGTGACTGTTACTTTGATTGCAACTTCGAATATATTTTCATCAATTTGCTGTGCAAAATTACCTAACTCAATACTTACTTGCGGTTGCGTACGGTCAGTGAAAATTTGTGGTGCATGCGGAATCTCTAATGAAGCATCTTTAACGTAAATCTTCTCAATACCGAAGCCTGGTTGCTGTGCTTGTTCTTGTGCTGCGTTGTTATCTTCTTGTGCCATGTTGTTCTACTTAAAAAATGTTAATTGAATAATTTTGTTTGTGTAAACTGCAAAAAATCAGCCACTATTCTAGCAGACTTTAGAGGAGTCATTGCGAGGGAGTGTTAAGCCAGCAATGGGTCTAGTCCACCCGCAAGATCCAGCGCACGTAAATCATCAAAACCGCCGATATGGCGATCATCGATAAAAATCTGCGGTACGGTACGGCGTCCGGTCTTTCCTATCATTTCATCACGCTTTTCAGGTTGAAGATCAACGCG
>JBFZCQ010000216.1:0-3371 GCA_041307905.1 Methylotenera sp. | reverse complement strand
GGAGGATGTCAATTGAGTTGTATAGAATAAAACTAGGCATATTGAAATAATGACCCTGACCCAGAAGCTGTAACATTCTTAAGTAGAATTCGACCTTAACATGACCCTAACCCAGAAACTGGACCACTTTTAAGTAGAAAATTCGGTCTTAACAGCATGGTTATTTTGGGTGTTTTCCCAGTATTTCTGGGCATATTCAAAGGGTGTCATCCAGTTTAATGATGAATGAGGACGACTCTCGTTATATTCCCTGCGCCATGCTTCAATCTTTGATTTTGCATCATCCAGCGATAAAAACCAATGGGCATTTAAACACTCCTGTCTCAGCCTGCCGTTAAATGACTCAATAAACGCGTTATCTGTGGCGCCTCTCTTTGGGCGCTTGCTGAAATTGTAGAAACTGATAAATTAACAGTGACGGACATAGCGATGCACATGTCAATTCACCAATCTACAGCGGGCAATCTTTTAGATAGGCTTGAATCAGATGGATATATTGCTAAAGTCAAAAGCACTACTGACAGAAGAGTGGTTTATCTGACAGCCATCGATGAAGGGCGGGAACTGATAACAAAAGCGCCGCTTCCACATCGAGGCATAATGCCGGATGCGCTTGAATCCAGAAGTGCTTAATGAGCTTTACACGCACCTGACAGAGTTAGTAAGTGGTATGGATAAAATACAAATTAACGCTGCCTTTGAACCTCTGGGCAAGCTTTGATGTGTTACTAAGTCTTTAAACACATTTAGATTAACTTTTTTGAAATGTATGTGAAGGTAATAATCAATATGGAACTTTGGCTGGAATTACTTATTTGCCTTGTAGTAATAGCATACGCTGGTTATTACCTCTCGCGCTATGGCGATATTATTGCAGAAAAAACGGGCATGTCTGCGAGCTGGGTTGGACTGGTTCTATTAGCTACTGCAACCTCTTTGCCAGAAATGGTCACAGGAATTACATCTGTTACCGTTGCCGATGCACCTGATATTGCGGTTGGTAATGCGCTAGGCAGTACTGTATTTAATTTAGCCATTCTGGTGATACTGGATGCGCTGTATAAACGCGAAACTTTATATAGCAGTGCAGCCCAGGGGAATATTCTCTCAGCAGCATTGGGTGCTTTGCTAATAGCATTTTCCGGATTTAGCTTATTGCTTGATTCTGCTGGCATGAGTCCTGTATTGGGGCATGTCGGGCTTTATACACCTTTTTTTGTGCTAATCTATTTTGTCTCCGTTCGTGCTGTGCATCGATATGAGAAGCGCATGCTTAACGAATATACCGAAGCCTCGGCGGAACGTTATCCGCAAGTGACATTAAAAAAAGCCATTACAGGATTTTTACTTGCGGCTCTAGCGGTTATAGCAGCAGGCATCTGGTTACCTTTTGTCGCAAAAGATATTGCTGAATTGATGGGTTGGGGACAAAGCTTTGTCGGTACGTTATTAGTGGCTGCTGTTACTTCTACCCCTGAAATAGTAGTTACAGTATCTGCCTTGCGTATTGGTGCGCTTGATATGGCTATTGCAAACATATTAGGCAGTAATTTGTTCAACATTATTTATCTGGCTGTTGATGATTTGTTTTATACCAAAGGCTCCTTATTGGCGAATGTAAGCAGTTCTCATGCGATTACAGCATTTACTTCCGTCATGATGAGTGCGCTAGTAATTGCGGGCTTTATTTTTCGTCCCCAAAAACGAGCCATACTAAAACTAACATGGATAAGTCTAGGTTTATTTCTGCTTTATATCCTTAACGCCTGGATACAATATCAACATGGTTAATAGAGCAGAAGTCGGGTAATTCTCATGACAGTTTGCTTACCTGGATGTTTTCATGCATCGCTGCAGTTATGCCCTGCTGTATTGATTTGCATCGTTCTCGGAAGAAATGACGCAGATTGGCGGAAAGCACCAGTTCGAACACTTGCACAAGCTGATGCATAACGTTTACGCTACGCTGGCAGGAGCTGTCAGTGAGGTTGTTGTAAGGCACCATTTTTAAATCATATAGACATACGAGGGGAATGAATGCATTCAGTATTTAGCGAGTTAGCAATATTACTCATGATTGCAGCAGCAGCGGGGGCTATATCCTTATGGTTGCGTCAACCGTTATTGATTGCCTACATTGTCATTGGCTTGATGGCCGGACCGACGATGCTGGGAATTGTCACTGCGCATGAGCAGATAGATTTGCTGGCGCAAATTGGCGTGGCGATATTGTTGTTTATTGTTGGTTTGAAACTCGATTTACAGCATATTCGCCATATCGGGCCTGTGGCTTTGGCAACAGGGTTGGGTCAATTGTTCTTTACTATTGTGTTCGGATTTTTGCTGATTATATTAATGGGCAAGTCCATGATTGAGGCACTGTATGTTGCGGTGGCGCTAACGTTCTCAAGCACGATTATTATTGTTAAACTGCTTTCAGATAAACGTGAAATTGATTCGCTACATGGGCGTATTGCCGTTGGTTTTCTGATCGTGCAGGACTTGGCTGTAGTGCTGGCGATGATGACAATGAGCGCTATGCGCAGCGGCGGTGAAGCGGCTATTTCTGACGTGATGCTGTCGCTGTTGTGGCGGGTTTCTGTTGCGGCAATTGTTGTTTATTTGTTGATGCGCTATATCTTGCCTAAGTGGGTTGCGCTGATGGCAAAGTCACAGGAGCTGTTGTTGATCTTTGCAATTGCTTGGGGTACCAGCTTTGCTGCAATTGGTGAAATGATAGGTTTCTCAAAAGAAGCCGGTGCTTTCTTGGCCGGATTTACACTGGCGTCTACCGTTTATCGTGATGCCATACACGCACGGCTAGGCGGCATTCGTGATTTTTTGCTGCTGTTTTTCTTTATTGATTTAGGTGCAAAGCTTGATTTGTCTACGCTGGGTGCTGAGTTTTGGCCAGCTCTAGTGTTGTCTGTATTTGTGCTGATCGGCAACCCACTGATCGTGATGGCGATTATGGGGTATATGGGTTATAGAAAACGCACAGGCTTTCTTGCTGGGTTGACTGTGGCACAGATTAGCGAATTTTCGATTATTTTTGTGGCGATGGGGGTTGCAATCGGGCATGTAGGGGTTGAGGCTTTAAGCTTAACCACCTTAGTGGGGCTGATCACTATTACGCTGTCAACTTACATGATTCTGTTTTCTCATCGGCTTTACGAATGGCTATCACCTTGGATGGGCTGGTTTGAACGGCGTAAACCATTTCGTGAAATGGCGGTTGAAAGTAACAGAGGTGAGCAGAAGCGTGCAGATGTGATTGTATTTGGCATGGGGCGCTATGGTGGCAGTTTGGTTCTAGGTCTTAAAAAAGCCGGACTTTCAGTAATAGGGGTAGATTTTGATCCTGAAAATAT
>JBFZCQ010000215.1:0-4117 GCA_041307905.1 Methylotenera sp. | reverse complement strand
CAGGTTCGGAAATTTGGAGTAATGCCATATGATATTGTTGTTCTATTTTACGTTTTGACTAACCAGATAAACAGTTTAACCGCTATGCTAGTCTAAATATTCAATTGCCTGTTGTATGTCTGAACATACTTTATCAATAAAAATCAGCTTGCGTGTTGCTTCGGTTGCAGTAATGTAATCTCTTTTATCATCAATTAAGCTGCTTAGTTCATGTTCAAGCGCTTTGGACTCAGCGCGTAATTGACTCAGCAGCTTATCCATTGCCGCGATGTCTTTTGCTGCCTTTGCATCTTCCAACTGCTCGCGCCATTCCATCTGCTCCATCAAAAAATCCAGCGGCAGAGCGGTATTTGTGTCTGCAACCGCATCTATGCCTTGTTTTTCCAGCAGATACTTGGCGCGAAGCGCAGCATTTTTTAAAGTGCTGTAAGCCTCATTTGATAAAGTCGCCAATTGCATTGAAGCCAGCTTATCGGTGGCATTGGCATTAACAAAACGATCCGGATGGCTCGCAGATTGTATTTTACGAAAATTTGCTTCGAGCAGTTTTGTGTCAACAGCAAACTGCTCGGGCAGGGAGAAAAGCTCGAAATAATCGTTCTGTGCGTTGGACATGCTTAAATCACTTAAACCGTGAAGCTTTCACCACAGCCGCACTCATCCTTGACGTTGGGGTTGTTGAATTTAAAGCCTTCGTTCAAGCCTTCTTTGGTGAAGTCGAGTTCAGTGCCATCAATGTATACGAGGCTCTTCGGGTCAACGATTACTTTAATGCCATGGCTTTCGAATGCGATATCTTCGGGTTGCATGTCGTCCACGAATTCGAGCGTGTAAGCCATGCCGGAGCAGCCGGTGGTCTTAACACCAAGGCGTAAGCCCACACCCTTACCGCGGTTGGCAAGAAATTTCTCTACACGGCTCGCCGCAGTTTCTGTCAATGTAATTGCCATAGTGATCTCTCGCTTACGCGCCTTCTTTAACAGCCTGCTTAGCCCTGATGTCGGCAACTGCTGCCTTGATCGCATCTTCTGCCAGTACGGAGCAGTGGATTTTTACCGGCGGTAAAGCCAGCTCTTCTGCGATTTCAGAATTCTTGATCGCATACGCTTGTTCAATGGTTCTGCCTTTAAGCCATTCTGTTACCAGTGAGCTTGAAGCGATCGCTGAGCCGCAGCCGTAGGTTTTGAATTTAGCATCTTCAATGATGCCATCATCGTTCACCTTGATCATCAATTTCATTACATCGCCACATGCCGGGGCGCCAACCATGCCGGTACCAACCTGCGGGTCATTTTTGTCTAAAGAACCAACGTTTCTTGGATTTTCGTAGTGGTCCAAAACTTTATCTGAATACGCCATCTTACTTCTCCTTTGTGCGTTTAAAATAGATTGCGAACTCAGCGTTGACTGCACTTCGCAGTACTATTCGTACTGTCTTCAGCTTGTTGCCTTGATTTTGCTTCTTATTTCAAACGTTTACTTCATAATAAATTTTACAGAAAGCAACGATTTGGTTGGCTGGCTAGGGGCAGGTTTGCGACGTTTAGTTTGTCTAAACTAGCAAGCCTGCAACAACGCCAGACATGCAAAGAACGCTTTCTAATGGGCTGCCCATTCAACTTTGGTCAAATCAACCCCATCTTTAAACATCTCCCATAACGGAGACAATTCTCTCAATTTACCTATCTTGCTCTTCATCAGTTTAATTGTGTAATCAACATCTTCTTCGGTAGTGAAACGGCCGATTGAAAATCGAATCGAGCTGTGCGCGAGTTCATCACTGCGGCCTAAAGCACGTAATACATAGCTAGGCTCCAGGCTGGCTGAAGTACATGCTGAACCGCTTGATACCGCAATACCTTTTACTGCCATGATCAATGATTCACCTTCAACATAGTTGAAACTGATGTTTAAGTTGTGCGGTACGCGATGGTCTAAATCGCCGTTCACATACACTTCTTCAATCGCCTGTAGCCCATGTAATAATTTATCGCGCAGGAAGCGGATTCGTTCGTTTTCAGTATCCATCTCTTCACGTGCGATGCGGAAACATTCGCCCATGCCTACGATCTGGTGTGTTGCCAGTGTGCCTGAACGCATGCCGCGCTCGTGACCACCGCCGTGCATCTGAGCTTCAATACGGATACGCGGCTTGCGTCGGACATATAGTGCGCCTATACCTTTAGGGCCGTAAGTTTTGTGCGCACTGAAACTCATCAGGTCAACCGGCAGTTTTTCCAGATCAATATGTACTTTACCGGTAGCCTGTGCAGCATCCACGTGGAAAATAATACTGTTTTCGCGGCAGATGTTGCCGATGGCAGTAATGTCTTGAATCACGCCGATTTCATTATTTACCAGCATTACTGATGCCAGTACTGTATCCGGACGAATCGCTGCTTTGAATTTTTCCAGATCAAGCAGGCCATCTGGTTCAGGTTGCAGGTAAGTCGCTTCAAAACCCTGACGCTCAAGTTCACGCACTGCATCAATCACTGCTTTATGCTCGGTGGCAACCGTAATAATGTGTTTGCCTTTGCCTGAATAAAAGTTTGCAGCACCTTTGATAGCGAGGTTGTTTGATTCAGTCGCGCCTGATGTCCATACGATTTCGCGTGGATCCGCACCGACCAGTTTAGCGACTTCTTCACGTGCGGTTTCAACAGCTTTTTCAGCGGTCCAGCCGTAAGGATGGCTGCGTGATGCCTGATTGCCAAACTCTTCGGTTAAATATGGAATCATTTTTGCGGCTACACGCGGATCTATCGGCGTGGTCGCTGAGTAATCCAAATAAATTGGATGCGCGTCATCGTGCTTATTTAAAACTGGTAGTTCTACTGATGCTGACATCGTGTTCATTATCCTTACAATTTAAATAATATCTTTAATTAAAAGTATCTCTTAAATTACCTGCATCATGCGGCGATGCCTGTAAGTTGTTTTAATCTTAAAATCTCGTTTTTTAAAGTGCCAAAAAATTCAGACACTTGTTGTGCTGTATTGTGCCTGCCAAAACTTACACGTACGGCACCTCTTGCTAAATCATGACTTACGCCCATAGCAAGCAGCACATGACTGGGTTCGGTGCTGTCACTGGAGCATGCAGAGCCACTTGCAACAGCAAAGCCCTCACGATCCAGCGCCATAACTAATGTTTCACCTTCAATACCATGCACTGCAAAAAAACTGGTGTTGGGTATGCGCGATACCTCATTGCTGAATATCGTCACATCCAGTGACTTCAGGCCTTGTTCAAACTGGTCACGTAACGCTCTGGTATGGCTGGCAAAGCTGCTTAGATTTGCAACTGCCAGTTCACACGCCATGCCAAACCCAACAATGGCCGCGACATTTTCTGTGCCGCTACGCAACCCTCTTTCCTGCCCACCGCCGTGCAATAGTGGCTGAATATCAACACGTTTATCCAGTATCAAAGCTGCTGCGCCTTGTGGCCCGTGAATTTTATGGCTTGATACTGTCATTGCATGTACATTTAAATCGGTAAAATTAAGCGCAAATTTTCCTAACCCCTGCACTGCATCCGTATGCATAAATGCTCCGCTGCGTTTTACCTGTTCAGCAATTTCGGCAATATCCTGTAACACTCCGGTTTCATTATTTGCCAGCATCACCGACACCAGATTAGCCGGTTTGCTTAATAATAATTGCAGATGATCAATATTTAGTTTGCCTTGCCCGTTTACTGCAATTGGCTGACTTATAAAACCATGCTGCTTTAATGTTATTGCCGGACGGCTAACGCAAGGGTGCTCAATTGCACTGTATAAAACTTGCTTAGCTTCCTGGTTGGCTGTAATTCCCTTTACTGCAAAATTATTTGCTTCTGTACCACTTGCGGTAAATATCACTTGTGATGGGTAAGCACCGCAAGATTCAGAAACCTGTGCTCTGGCATGCTCAATTGCGCTGCGGGCGTTGCGGCCAAATACATGTCGGCTGGTTGGATTCCCGACCTGTTCCTTCACCCACGGCATCATCGCTTCCAGCACTTGGCTGTCAAGAAACGTTGTAGCATTGTGATCTAAATAAATGCTGCTCATGATATCGTCAGGCTATGTTTCGCCTTATGCAGCAGCTTCATTTTTATAGGCGGCAG
>JBFZCQ010000214.1:0-6620 GCA_041307905.1 Methylotenera sp. | reverse complement strand
GAGTTCGTGGCGAAAGCAACAAGCGTTTGCTGGACGATAAAGTGGAAGAAGCGCTTAAAGGTGCTGCATTATGGAACGAAGTTAAAGACCGTCTGCAGGATCTGGCATTTAACCTATCAGGCGGTCAGCAGCAACGTCTGTGTATTGCCCGCGCGCTGGCAACTGATCCGGAAATCATGCTATTTGATGAACCGACCTCGGCATTAGACCCGATAGCTACGGCAAACATTGAAGAGCTGATGAGTGAATTACGCAATAAACTTACCATTCTGGTAGTGACGCACAACATGCAGCAGGCGGCTCGTATCTCAGATTACACGGCTTATATGTATTTGGGTGACCTGATTGAATATGGCGATACGGATATGATTTTCACGCGCCCAACGCGCAAAGAAACCGAAGATTACATTACCGGTAAATTCGGTTAAAAATCAGCATTGATAAGGTGTTGAATTTAGCTTAGCGCTGATCAATCTAACAAGTATCAATGGGATATAGGCAATAAAAAAGCACGCAATTGCGTGCTTTTTTATTGTTACTACTTGAAATTACTCAGCGGCTGGTGCAGCAGGCTCAGCAGCTAATGTTGCTGGATCGATAGTGATGCCCGGCACACGCTCTTCAGCTGTTGGCTCATAGCCACCTGGCTCAGCAGCAGCTGGTGCAGCAGCTTCAGGAGCCGGTGCAACTTCAGCAGCCGGTGCAGTTTCAGCTGGAGCAGCTTCTTCTTTCTCACCACAACCTACTACTAACAAACCTGTAACACCCAAAACCAATAAAGAACGCAACAATGATGACATAATAATTTCCTCTTCTTATTAAAAAACTACAATCAATGATTTAATTCAATAACTTACTAACATTACCCCACTTATGCGCTCTATTCTAGCGCATTCAGAATTATGTGCAACAATATTAGAAAAAAATTAAAAGAAAAAAAGTTATGTGCTTACTACATCAGTCAGCGTGTAAAACCTTATCCTTCATCTCGTAAATGCAAGCGATAGTTTTGGATTAAATTTGACAGGCAGGCATTGCATGATAATTTGTATTGCATGAAACTCCTGCAAGCTTACAAATTCGAACTCATGCCCAATGGTGAACAAACCCGTTTGATGCGTCAATACGCTGGTTGTTGCCGTATGGTATATAACAAAGCTTTGGCGTGGCAGAACGAGCAATACCAGATCAATAACTCTTTAAAATTCAGCTACACCACTATCGCCAACTTATTGCCGCAATGGAAGAGTGAACTGCCTTGGCTGAGGAATGCGCCCAGCCAGACGCTGCAGCAATCACTCAAGCATCTGGAATCCGGCTTCAGAAACTTCTTTGCCAAACGCTCTGACTTTCCCAAGTTCAAGAAGAAAAGCATGCGTGACAGCTTCCGTTTCCCGCAGGGCTTCAAGGTAGAGCAACATAACAACCGGATATTATTGCCCAAGCTGGGCTGGATGCGATACCGCAATAGCCGTGAAATATTAGGTGTCGTGAAGAACATCACCGTATCCCAGAAATGCGGAAAATGGTACGCTAGCATTCAAACCGAACGCGAGGTTGAACAAGTCGATCACCCTTTCACTAATATGGTTGGAGTTGATGTTGGTATCGCGCAATTTGCCACCCTCAGCAATGGACAGACATTTGAAGCCATTTCTAGCTTTAAGCAGAAACAGGCGAGACTAGCGCGTTATCAACGCGCATTGAGCCGCAAGATTAAATTCAGTAACAACTGGAGAAAGCAGAAAGCCAGAATTACCAAGCTCCACAGCACCATTGCTAATATCAGGAAAAACTATCTGCACAAAACGACGACTACCATCAGCCAAAACCACGCCATGATTGTGATCGAAGATTTGCAGGTGAGAAATATGAGCAAACGTGCCAAGGGTACGAATGAGAATAAGAGTAGGAACGTCAAAGCCAAATCCGGCCTGAACCGCTCCATCCTGGATCAAGGATGGTCTGAGTTCAGACGGCAGCTTGAATACAAACAAACATGGACTGGCGGAAGTCTATTAGCAGTCAGTCCCCACTATACCAGCCAGCGCTGCAGTTGTTGCGGGCACATCGCCAAAGAAAACCGTCAGTCACAAGCTAAATTTGCTTGTGTCAGATGCGGTTACGAAACCAATGCCGATCTGAATGCAGCCAGGAATATATTAGCGGCAGGGCATGCCGTGTTAGCGTGTGGAGAGATGGTGCAGAAAAACCTCTCTGTGAAGCACGAACCTGCCGAGGGTATCACGCCAGTACTAGCGTGAACCAGTAGGAATCTCCTCACTTTTTTTGGGGGGGAGGACGTCAATCACCGATTATGTGAAGAAGAACCCGGCGCTTGCCAGACACGTGCCTGTGCTCATATAGAAACACACCCTGCCATTGCCCCAATGCCGCTTTTCCATCCAGTATCGGGATAGATAAATGTGTTTGCGTAAGTGCAGTTCGCACATGAGCGGGCATGTCATCAGGCCCTTCAACCGTATGAATAAACAACGGGTCACCGTCAGGAATCAGACGATTAAAGAATGCTTCCATATCGACCAGTACATCATGGTCATAATTCTCATTGATTAATAAACTTGCCGATGTGTGCTGAATATACAAAGTAATCATGCCAGTTTTTATACCGCTAGCTTTTGCCCAACTAAGCAACTCGGGAGTAATGTCATAGAGTTTGCGACCATGCGTGGAAACCGTGATCTGATGTGTTTTTTGCTGCATTGTATTTGACCTGATTATTAAAGGCCCTAAAGCCTTACCAGCAACCTAGAGGACGGCCTATGCCTAACCCTAGACCAAAATGTGACCCGAAGTGCCGACCATAACCACCATAGCCATATGGTGTAAGCCCATAATAACCTCTGCAGAACGGGTCGTAATAGCGCTGTTGCTGCCACAGTCTATTTTTAAGTCTGGCAACTTCAGCCTGCTTTTGCTTTTCACGGCGATTAATTTCATCCGCCAACTGATTTCTCACAGCCGCTTCCCGACTCTCATGAATGTAGTCTAACACCTTCGCATCTACACCCTGATTGCTTAATTCTACACTTTGACTTGGCGTCAAATCATACATGGAATCTGAAGCCTTGATTTGCGCGATGATCTGCTCAGCACTTTTACCTTCTTTTGTTAACCTTACCATATCATCCAGAGTCAACCTGGCAACTGGCGGAGGGATAAGGCGAGCCAGCTCTTCCGGTGAAATTCTATCAATTCTTGGGCCGTCAGCACCCAGATCGCGACCAGTTGATGCACAACCAGACAACAACAAAGCACTGAAAATCAACGTCAACAAACTATTACGCACTTTGTATTCCTTAATCTAGCCACGCCGTTTAAAAGCAGGCGATGGCTCAGTTACATTTACGTCAAACGGATGACGCAACTGAGGGTAGCGTGCGCGTACCTTTTGCACATACAGTCTGGTTTCTGCATAAGGCGGAATACCTTTATATTTATTTACCGCACCTTCACCCGCATTATAAGCTGCAACAGCAAGGCTGACATCGCCTTCAAAATAAGCCAGCAGCCAGCGCAGGTAAGCAACGCCGCCTTTGATATTCTGGCTGGCATTGTAAGCATTCTTAACATTGAAGCGCTCGGCAGTATCCGGAATCAATTGCATAAGACCCTGTGCCTGCTTGTTCGATTGTGCTGATGTTGCAAAGTTGGACTCTACAGAAATAATAGATAACACCAGCTTAGGGTCAACCTCGTGCCATGCTGCAATACTATCTACCAGATGCACGATCCAGCGTTTGTTCGCAGGTAAATTGGCGATATAACCATCAATCTCGCCTTTTGCCGGCGCCTTCTCCGGAGCTACTGCTGCCAACACACACGGAGGTAAATTGCCTGCACTCAGCTTTAGTGTATCCAGCATTTTCTGCGCTTCAAAGTGCCCTTGGCTAGATGCGACAACAAATAGCGAAGAAGCCAGATCACGGTTCGCCGACACCCCCTTACCCGTGGCATAAAGCATGCCGAGCCTGAACTGCGCCTCAGCACTGCCATAACGAGATGCCTCGCAATATAATTTGGCTGCCTGCCACTCGCCTTCAGCATTTTGTGCATCACGTTCAGCGAGCACAGCACGTTTAAGTAACTCTGCAATTACAGGTGGTTCATTCTCAAAA
This sequence comes from Methylotenera sp., assembly GCA_041307905.1. GTDB lineage: Bacteria > Pseudomonadota > Gammaproteobacteria > Burkholderiales > Methylophilaceae > Methylotenera. The sequence goes on along the minus strand of JBFZCQ010000214.1, from coordinate 2,481 downwards.
ACTTTTAATTCAAGATGGCTGAGTTCTGCACGAGCAGAGCTCGCCGTGATTACCAACACGGCGAACAACACTCGTTTAAACTTACCAATAACTGATTTTTTAACCAAATCAACCTTTCTTAAATCATTGCCAATTAACCGCCAGCTTTTGAAAATACAAATTTACCGGCTTTAACATCCACCCTGACTGTATCTTTAGCGACAAAGTTTCCGCCTAAAATTTCGCGTGCCAATGGATTTTCAATCTCGCTCTGGATAGCACGTTTCAGAGGACGCGCACCATAAACAGGATCAAAACCGGCATTCGCAATCTCGGTAATCGCAGCATCGGTTAACTCCAACTGCATATCCATTGCTACCATGCGTTTAGCCAAGTATTGTAACTGAATAGACGCGATAGATTTAATATGTGTTTCACCCAGTGCATGGAACACTACAACTTCATCAATACGGTTGACAAACTCGGGTCTGAAATGGGTTTTGACTTCACCCATCACCGCGAGTTTCACCAGCTGGTAATCCTGATCAGCCATACTCTGTATCATTTGGCTGCCAAGATTAGAAGTCATGATAATCACAGTATTTTTAAAATCTACAGTCCGGCCTTGACCATCAGTCAAACGGCCATCATCCAGCACTTGCAGCAATACATTGAATACATCCGGATGCGCTTTTTCCACTTCGTCCAGCAAAATCACACTATAGGGTTTACGGCGCACTGCCTCCGTCAAAGTACCCCCCTCTTCATATCCCACATAGCCAGGAGGTGCCCCGATCATACGCGCTACTGAGTGCTTCTCCATAAATTCACTCATATCGATACGAATCAGATGATCCTCAGAGTCAAACAAAAAACCCGCCAATGCTTTACACAGCTCGGTTTTACCGACACCGGTTGGGCCCAGGAACAAAAAGCTGCCATACGGGCGATTCGGATCACCCAAGCCGGAACGTGAACGGCGGATTGCGTCAGATACTAATCTAACAGCCTCATCCTGCCCCACTACGCGCTCATGCAGCTTAGCCTCCATCGTGAGCAGCTTTTCACGCTCACCCGTCATCATCTTACTCACCGGAATACCGGTTGCACGGCTCACTACTTCGGCAATTTCATCTGCACCAACTTCGGTACGCAGCATTCTGTTTTTGCTTTGCGTCGTGGTAGCTTCAGCATTCGACGCCTGTTTTAACTGAGCTTCCAGCTGCGGCAAACTGCCGTATTGCAGCTCAGAAACTTTCTGCCAGTCGCCTCTACGCGTCGCTTCTTCCATCTCGAATTTAACTTTATCAATCGCCTCTTTAATGTGCGCTGATCCTTGCACCTGTGCTTTTTCGGCTTTCCAGATTTCTTCTAAATCGGCATACTCTTTCTCAAGTTTGGCGATTTCTTCTTCAATCAGCACAAAGCGTTTCTTACTGCCTTCATCCTTTTCACGACGCACCGCCTCGCGTTCAATCTTCAGTTGAATCAGACGGCGATCCAGTTTATCCATTACTTCCGGCTTGGAATCAATTTCCATCTTGATACGGCTGGCAGCCTCGTCAATCAGGTCAATCGCTTTATCCGGCAAGAAACGGTCAGTAATATAGCGATGGCTTAGCTCCGCCGCAGCCACAATAGCTGGGTCGGTAATTTCCACACCATGATGCAGCTCATATTTTTCCTGCAAGCCGCGCAAAATCGCAATGGTGGCTTCCACGCTTGGCTCATCAACCAATACTTTCTGGAAACGGCGTTCCAAAGCTGCATCTTTTTCAATGTATTTACGGTATTCATCCAGCGTTGTTGCACCCACACAATGCAGTTCACCTCGGGCTAAAGCAGGCTTCAGCATGTTGCCGGCATCCATCGCGCCTTCGGCTTTACCGGCCCCGACCATGGTATGAATTTCGTCAATAAAGAGAATGGTCTGCCCTTCGTCCTGCGCCAGTTCTTTGAGCACAGACTTCAAGCGTTCTTCAAATTCACCGCGGTATTTAGCACCGGCAAGCAAAGCTGCCATATCCAGTGACAGTACTTTTTTGTTACGCAGGGAATCTGGCACCTCGCCATTCACAATACGCTGCGCCAAGCCTTCGACAATTGCAGTTTTACCAACACCTGGTTCACCAATTAATACCGGGTTATTTTTAGTACGGCGCTGCAGTACCTGTATCGCACGGCGAATTTCATCGTCACGGCCAATCACCGGATCCAGCTTGCCAAGACGTGCTCTCTCGGTTAAATCGAGTGTATATTTCTTGAGCGATTCGCGCTGACCTTCCGCCTCCTGGCTATCTACACTTTCGTTACCGCGCACCGCCTGAATTGCAGCTTCAAGCGCTGCCTTGGTCAAGCCGTTCTGCTTGAGCAATTTAGCTGCTTCGCCTTTGTCATCGGCTAACGCCAACAGAAACATCTCACTCGCGATGTAAGCATCACCGCGTTTCTGTGAAAGCTTATCGGTTACGTTAAGCAAGTTATTCAAATCACGTGAAATCG
>JBFZCQ010000213.1:0-8468 GCA_041307905.1 Methylotenera sp. | reverse complement strand
AATAACCTGCGTGGAGAGAAGCATACGAGGCTCTCTTAAATAATTACAGGCAATAATACGAACAATTTCAGCCAGCATATTCTCAGCACGCAAATCAGTTAAAAAACCAAAACGACCGCTGTTGATGCCGACCAGCGGAACATCAGCTTCAATCAGTCTGCGCGCGTCAGTTAGCATGGTGCCGTCACCACCCATCACAATTGCCAAATCAGCAGTTTTGCCGATTTTTTCTATCGAGAGTGTTTTATATTGAGATAGCTGCGTGTGTTGAGCCGTATTCTCCTCCACCCACACTTCTATATTTTTAGCCGATAAATGTTGCGCCAAATCTGACAAGTCATTCTGCATTAACTGCAAAGCCGACTTATTCATGTATTTGCCTATAAGCGCTATTTTTTTGAATTTAGTATGCACGGCTGAATTAAAGCATAGTCCGCAAATCTTGGCAAAGTGAGTTCTAGCCAACTTGCTGCAAAAATTGTCTGAATCCTACATATTCTGCGTGAAGTCGCAAACGACGACAAACAATAAGATCTATTAAAAATAAATAATATGAATTAAATCAATCATCTATAAAACCAAAAAAGCAGTTTAATTTCTGGCACTTTAATTGCGATGTATTTACGGTTCATATTTAAATAATCCAAAGCGACGCATGGCATCTCACTTACAGAAAAATATTTTAAAACTCTACTTTTTAATCACTTATTTTGTTGTGCTCTGGCTAGTGTCGGATTCAATTCCATTCTCCAGCATTTATGAAGAAAACCCAATAAGTTTTGGCTATACGATCATTGCATTCCTGCTTTATGGGATTTACTACATTTTGCCAGCACTTGCCATCACGAAACTGACAAGCCTGATTGTTGGGCGTTTCATAAACACTGGCACAAAGACCATATATGTTATCGCTCTGGTCACGTGCGGCATTACGAGACTGCTGCTATATGCAAACGCAAAAATATTTTCACTGTATGGTATGTTTTTTAATGGATTCATACTAAACCTGATCATCACACCTGGTGGCATAGAGTCTTTAGGCGGCAGCGGTGCATCTGATATAGGTTTTGCACTGATTGCGCTAGGATTTTTTACCCTGCAAGCAACCATACTCTGGCTGAGCCACCGCTTTTACATAACAACCAGCAACTTTAAGCTGCCGTTAAAATTTATACCAATTACTGCAATCATTGCAACTATCATTGTGCACATGTGGTTTGCAGTTGATCATCAAACAAAAAATCAATTAGTGATAGCTGCAGAATCCATACCGTTTTACCAGACAGTTTCTGCCCGACGCTTCTTGAAGGTTTTGGGGTTGGATAATAAGGAGGCAGCCAATATAAGGGTTAAGGGCAAGCTAAATTACCCATTAGCACCTATACAAGTTGAAGCCCCGACCAAGCCATATAATATTATCTGGCTAACATCTGAATCATGGCGCGCAGACACCCTGAACGAAAAAGTGATGCCAAACAGCTGGGAATTTGCCAAAAATGCAGCTCGTTTCACCAAAAACTACAGTGGCGGCAACGGCACGCGCATGGGTGTTTTCTCTATGTTTACAGGTCTACCTGGCAGTTACTGGTTTCCATTTCTGGCAGAACATCGTGGTGCCTATTTGATTGATCTGTTAAAAAATCAGCACTATCAGATGCGCCTATTCACTAGTGCTCGCTTTACCTATCCTGAATTTAACCAGACGATTTTCTCACAGGTTCCTAAAGAGAAACTTCAAGAAACCAGAGCTCCTAAATCGGGCTGGGAAAACGACCGTGATAATGTAAGCGACTTGCTGTCATTTATTGATAACCGCGACCCCAATAAACCGTTTTTTACGTTCATGTTTTTTGAGTCTCCGCATGCGCGCTATTACTTTCCACCCAATAGCGTCATTGCAAAACCTTATCGCGATGATCTTAATTACGCCACCCTTAGCAAAGAAGCGCTAGCGAAAGATATTGGCCTCATCAAAAACCGTTACATTAATTCGGTGCATCATCTAGATGTGCAATATGGTCGTATCTTTGAATACATGAAGAAAAACCAGTTACTGGATAACACGATTGTGGTTTTAATCGGCGATCATGGTGAAGAGTTTATGGAAAACGGATACTGGGGGCACAACTCGACTTTTGCCGATCCACAGGTACGCACTCCTCTAGTTATCTACAAACCAGGCATGAAACCATTCATTGAAGATCAAATGACAAGTCATATGGATGTAATCCCGACAATAATGCCACTACTCGGGGTAAAAAATCCAAGTACCGACTACGCTATAGGGTACAACTTATTAGCCGGTGAAAAACGTACATATACCTACATCGCCGACTGGAATAAGGTGGCTTATGTTGACCGTGAAATTAAAATTACACAGCCGGTCAATGGCCTGAGCCTAGCATTTGCAAAGGCCACAGCAGGCGATGATAGAAAATTATCAAAAACAGAAAGTAACTCACTTTTGAGCAAAAAAACAAATGAAATCGTTCAACTGGCATTTGACTTAAGCAAGTTTTTCAAAAAACCCGAGGTTTCAACAAAACCTAGATAGCATTGCCTATTCCTTGTAACTAACCGATAATTTGCGCGTGAAGGCTAAATATGGATAAACGCGCGCAAATTTTACTTAAAACATTGGTTGAACATTACATTAGTGATGGTCAACCAATTGGCTCACGTACGCTATTGCAACATTCCGGCCTGGAAGTCAGCCCGGCGACAATACGAAATGTCATGAGCGATCTGGAGCAGCTAGGCTTTATTGCCAGCCCGCATACATCGGCCGGACGCATTCCCACGCAAAAAGGTTACCGTTTTTTTGTAGACTCCCTGCTCACGATCAAGCCCCTGCAAACTAGGGAAATTCAGCTTATCAAACATGAACTTTCTTCCCCGGACCCCCAGGAACTTATCAATAGTGCTGCCGACATGCTGTCACAACTTTCTCAATTTGCCGGCGTGGTCATGATTCCTAAACGCAAAACCATTACCTTCAAGCATCTGGAGTTTTTACCACTAAGCGAAAAGCGTATTCTGGTCATAATTGTAACTACCGATGGTAACGTACAAAACCGCATCATCATGGCGGATAAACCTTACAATGCATCTGATCTTATTCAAGCCACCAATTACTTTAATCACCATTTTGCAGGCTTCACCTTCGACGAAGTACATCAGAAACTGCACAAAGAACTGCAGCAGATGCAGTCCGACATTAACCGCCTGATGGCAGCTGCACTTGAAGTGAGCGATAGAGCAAGCAATGCCGGCAAAGAAAATGTAGTGATTGCCGGCGAGCGCAATCTGTTGCAGGCAGATGATTTGTCTTCGAATGTAGCGAGCCTGCGCAAACTTTTTGAGCTATTCGAACGTCGAACTCAGCTGATGCAGTTACTGGATAGCAGTCAAAAGGCAGCCGGGATTCAGATATTCATCGGCGGCGAAAGTCACTATCTACCGCTGGACGAGTGCAGTATGGTAACCTCCCCTTATGAAGCGGATGGTCAGATTGTAGGCACTTTAGGCGTGATTGGGCCAACACGCATGGCATACGAACGTGTGATCCCGATTGTTGATATCACCGCAAAGCTGCTATCAAACGCACTCTCAACTAATTAATTTACTGGAAAACCAACCGCATAGTTATGGCTCATTACAATTCAGAACCAAAGTACCAGCATGGCGATCAACTTAAAGTCGGCATTCTGCTTGCCAATCTCGGCACACCTGATGCGCCGACGGCAAAAGCTCTACGACCTTATTTACGCCAGTTTTTAAGTGACCGCCGTATTGTAGAAATCCCGCGACTGATCTGGTGGCTGATTCTGAACTGTATCATTTTAGTCATCAGGCCAAAAAAATCAGCTGAGAAATACGCCAGCGTGTGGACAAAAGAAGGCTCACCATTGATGGTTCACGCGCAAAAGCAGACAACATTGCTGCGCGGCTTTCTCGCGCAAAAAATAAAATCGCCGTTTGTGGTTGAACTGGGTATGAGCTATGGCAACCCATCTATGACATCTGCTATTGAAAAACTGAAAGCGCAGCATTGCAATCGCATCCTTGTATTCCCCCTTTATCCGCAATATGCAGCGTCCAGCACAGCGAGTGCATTGGATGCAGTGTGGCGCATATTACTTAAAACACGCAACATGCCTGCAATTCGCACCATCAATCATTACCATGATCACCCGGCCTATATTGCCGCTTTGGAACAAAGCATACGCGAACACTGGCGCATAAATGGCGGCAAACCCAGCAAACTTGTAATGAGTTTTCATGGCGTGCCTAAAGTGCATCTATTAAACGGAGACCCTTATCATTGCGAGTGCCATAAAACAGCACGCCTGCTTGCAGAAGCGCTGGAATTGAACAAAGATGAATATGTGGTCGCGTTTCAGTCACGCTTTGGCAAACAGGAATGGCTAAAACCTTACCTGGCAAGCACACTAGAAGATTTAGGCAAAGCAAAAACCAAGCGTATTGATGTGATTTGCCCCGGATTCTCCAGTGATTGCCTAGAGACATTGGAAGAAATTGCAATGGAGGGAAAACATATTTTTCAAAGCAATGGCGGCGGCGAATACCACTATATTCCGGCTCTGAACGAAAATGATGCCTGGATTCATGCTATGACAACAATCGCACTTGAAAACCTGCAAGGCTGGGTGGCGGACGAATGGGATAGCGTTCAGGCTAAAAAAGAGGCAGAAATGACAAAATTACGGGCACAAAGTTTAGGTGCCTAGCAATAAAGGTTATACTTTCATACTTATTTTCTTAACACGTTTTAATACTCGCAGATATTTTTTGCTCGCTGGTATTTAACAATGTTTTTAGGCTGCAATAAATGATAGTAATTACTGGCGGCGCAGGCATGATAGGCTCTATCATCGCCTGGCATATCAATACCAAGCTCAATCGTGACGATATCGTTATCGTCGACCGCATTACGCACGAAGAGCAATGGCAGAACCTTGCGCACCGTCAGTACGCACACTATATGGATAAAGATCAGCTCATGGACTGGCTTCAAGGTCGAAGTGATATTGAGGCGATTATCCATATGGGCGCAATCAGCGCCACCACTGAACGCGACTTCAACAAACTGGTAGAAACCAATATCCAATATTCACAGAATCTTTGGAGCTGGTGTGCCGACAACAAGGTGCCATTTTTCTATGCAAGCTCAGCTGCCACCTATGGTGACGGCAGACTAGGCTATGACGATGCAAATATCGATAATCTGCGTCCGCTGAATGGCTACGGCTATTCAAAACACTTTTTTGACCAGTGGGCCATGCGTCAGGTACGTAACAATCTGCCAACGCCGCCAAGCTGGGCGGGCTTCAAGTTTTTCAATGTATACGGCCCAAATGAGTATCATAAAGAACGCATGGCAAGCGTAGCGTTTCACACCTTTAACCAGTTCAGCCAGACCGGCACTATGAAACTGTTTAAAGGCACAAAAGCCGGCGTGGAAGATGGCATGCAGATGCGTGATTTTGTTTACGTGAAAGATGCTGCGTCGGTGGTCAGTTTCTTTGTTGAATCGGCCGGCAGCAAACCGGTACCGAATGGTATCTACAACATCGGCACCGGAGAAGCACGCAGCTTCAAGGATCTAGCGACCGCCGTCATGACAGGTATGGCACGTGAGCCACATATTACGTTTATTGATATGCCTCAGGATCTGCAAGGCAAATACCAGTATTTCACAGAGGCCACGATGAGCAAGCTCGCAGGTATTGGCTATCAACAGCCCTTCCACAGCCTCGAAGATGGCGTTCGCGACTACGTACAGAATTACTTAATGCAAGAGGATAAATACTGCTGATGAAGTATGTTGAATATCTAAAAGGCGAACACATTGCGCACATGGCTATGTTTAATGCGCTTGAATCTCTATTCCCGTTAATCAGCGATGTTGGCATTGCGATGCAGAACACGATTAAAAACGGCGGAAAAATTCTGATCATGGGTAACGGCGGCAGTGCCGCAGATAGCCAGCATATCGCTGCAGAAATTGTCGGCCGCTTTAAAAAAGAACGCAAAGGCATGCCGGCGATTGCGCTCACAACAGACACCTCGATTATCACCTCTGTAGGCAACGACTACGGTTATGACTATATCTTTGCACGCCAGGTGGAAGCTTTATGCCGCCCCGAAGACATGGTCATTGGCATTACCACCAGCGGCAATAGCGCCAATGTAGTGCGCGCAATAGAGGCGGCCAAAGAAATTGGCGCAACTACGGTTGGCCTCACCGGAGGCACTGGCGGCAAACTCAATAATTTGTGTAATTACAATATTGTTGTTCCTTCAAGCGTCACTGCACGCATTCAGGAAGCGCATATCTTTATCGGGCATTCGCTTTGTGAAATTCTGGAATCCTGATTATTTATGCAGCACAAATTACTAGACACCGCTAAAAATTTCGGCAATATTAAACAACACGCACTGGTGATTGGCGATGTAATGCTGGATCGTTACCTGATAGGTGATGTCAGCCGCATTTCGCCCGAAGCACCCGTTCCCGTTGTACTTTTAAAAACACAGTATGATCGTGCAGGTGGTGCTGCGAACGTAGCCGCCAATCTTGCGCTTTTGGGCATCAAAACGCACATCATTGGCTGTGTAGGCCATGACGGCGAAGCGACCATTTTAGTAGATCTGATTGCGAAAACCGGCATTGATCATAGCGGCATCATCCATTCAAACCAACGCCCAACCATTGCCAAAACGCGCATTTTAAGCGGCCATCAGCAAATGATGCGGCTTGATCAGGAAAACAATGCTGCATTTACCGCGGCTGAAAATGCGCAGCTATTTGAGGTGATTGGCCAACAACTATCATTAAAACCGGCCATTGTAATTTTATCGGATTACGACAAAGGTCTGCTCAGCAGCGAAGTATGCCAACATGTTATTGCTAATTGTAATGCGCTCAAAATCCCGGTACTTGTTGACCCTAAAGGCCATGATTACAGCAAATATAGCCATGCCACAGCACTAACCCCGAATAAAAAAGAGGCGGCAGAAGCCTGTGCCACGACTACAAGTGATCCAGACTTGATTGACAAGGCGGCTACGCTGAAAGATAAACTCGACCTGCAATTCTTTGTAGTAACCCGCGGTGACGAAGGCATCTCGCTGATAGATGATCACGCACACCTGCTACCGGCTACTGCCAAACAGGTATTTGATGTTTCCGGCGCGGGCGATACTGTAATCGCCACACTGGCCGCCGGCCTGATGCATGAACTGAGCCCGTTAGAAAGTCTGCAGCTCGCAAATGTTGCTGCTGGAGTGGTGGTAGGCAAAGTAGGCACAGTGCCGATTACACGGGATGAGCTGATCGAAGCTTTAACCAGCGAACAATCTTCAGAACAGGCACATAAAGTATGTGACCTGGCTCAGCTCCAGCAAAAAGTAGAAAGCTGGAGAAAAAATAAGCAAAAAATCGTATTTACCAACGGCTGTTTTGACCTATTACATGCAGGGCATGTCACCTATCTGGAAGCTGCAAAAAAACGTGGTGACAAGCTCATTTTAGGCTTAAACACAGACCGCTCAGTCGGTGCGCTGAAAGGCCCAACACGGCCTGTCGTCAATGAAAATGACCGCGCACGTGTGCTTGCCGCACTTGAGTCCGTGGACGCTGTGATCTTATTCGATGAAGACACACCGCTAAACCTGATCAACACACTAAAGCCTGACGTGATTGCCAAAGGCAGTGATTACACAGCCGATCAGGTTGTAGGTGGCCGCGAAGTTGAGTCTTGGGGCGGTAAGATTGCCCTGATTGACCTCGTTGCAGGTCGCAGCACCAGCAACATCATCAAAAAGATGAACAGTTAAGTTAGTTGCAAGTATGCCTGCTAAGAAAATTCTGATTATCGGTCCTTCCTGGGTAGGCGACATGGTGCTCGCGCACAGCCTGTTCCAATCACTAAAAGCGCAAAATCCAGATATCATCATTGATGTAGCCGCACCGGCGTGGACGCTGCCTTTATTAGTGCGCATGCCTGAAATCAGCCATGCAATTGCTTTGCCGTTTAAACATGGTCAGCTGGCATTGCTTGAGCGCATCAGATTCGGGCGCAGCCTGAAAACCAAAGGCTATACACAAGCTATCTTGCTCGTTAATTCATTCAAGTCTGCTATATTGCCGCTTGCCGCAGGCATTCCGCAACGCACAGGATTCCTAGGTGAATTTCGACACGGCTTGCTGAACGATATTCGTACCTTAAATAAAACCAATCTACCGCGCACCGTTGATAGGTTTGTCGCCTTAGGTATGGACAATCAAAATCAAGTATTACCCCAGATTAGCAACCCTAAATTGATTGCTGACCAGGCTAATGCACTACGCATGTTAGAAAAAAATGGCATGAACAAACCCGAGCAGAAAATTCTCGGTTTATGTCCTGGTGCAGAATACGGTGAAGCCAAACGCTGGCCTG
>JBFZCQ010000212.1:0-3365 GCA_041307905.1 Methylotenera sp. | reverse complement strand
GCCCATGCTCGCAGAACGCACCGCTGCACGTCCATCTTCATCCAGATTGCTGAACATTTTTCCCTGGATTTGAACTGTTCCTTTTGTTGGCACATCCAACCCTGCAAGAAGACTTAATAAAGTAGACTTGCCTGAACCTGAACTGCCGATGATGGCAACCTGTTCACCGGCCAAAATGTTCAAATTTAAGCCTTGTAAAATACGAATTTGGTTATCATGGTTAATTATTTCATAATAAAGATCGTTCGCTTGAATGATTGGGAGTTGCTGCATTAATGTTATTCCGTTTATTTTCTAGTTTTAAAAATTCAAGATTAAAAAGTTCATTAGTTAGTCTGTGTTTAATCAGTTTCGTTGCATGGCCTATACCCGTATTCGCTGCAAATCCTAAAATATTAATTTATGGGGATAGCTTATCTGCTGCTTATGGCATTCCGCAACAGCAAGGATGGGCATCATTATTAAAAGAAAAACTTAACCAGGAACATTTGTCCTTTGACGTCATTAACGCCAGCATCAGTGGCGAAACAACCAGCGGTGGCCTTACCCGCCTTGCGCGTACGCTGGAACAGATCAAGCCACAGACCATTATCATTGAACTCGGCGCCAATGATGGATTGCGAGGTTTACCTGTAAAAAATATGCATGATAACCTTGATGCAATGATTCAGTTGAGCAAAAAATCCGGCGCCAAAGTACTATTGATCGGCATGAGAATACCGCCCAATTATGGTCCAAAATATACAGAGGAATTCAGTCAGACCTATATAAAATTAGCCAAGCGGCACAAAATTCGAGTTGTTCCGTTTATGCTCGAAAATGTTGCTGCCAAACCGGACTTAATTCAGCAGGATGGATTACACCCGAATGCACTCGGGCAACCGATTATTCTGAAAAATATCTGGCCTGAATTACAAAGCTTGCTTGAAAAAGGAATCCGTTAATAATACTTTATCTCCAACACTTAATCTGAGCTTAATGTGCTGAATCCTGCCAGATAATTTCCAGCCCCGGCTCATTAGCCTGCGCCTGTAGCCCATACGCAATACCCACACCAGGCACGCACGCGAGTTTATCTTCCCAATAAATTAAGGGTATGTACATACGCTGCCACGGTGGCATATTAACTTCCTGCAACAGGTACTTCAGTGTTCTAGTCGGTCTTAGAGCATCCGGTTTAAAACGCTCGCCGCCATTCCGATTTGTGATTCTAAGTTTAGTTACACCTTGTTTTAACGCCAAACCCGTTCCAAGCAAGGGCTTAAATATCAGCTTGCCACCACTGGGAAGGGTTAATTCTGCTTCACCATGCCACACCATATCAAATGGTTCTGTCATTTTATCTTCACACAAATATGCTCTTTGCTGGTACTTACGCAAATATAGATGCTGCAGTTTAATATTAAGGTCGGCATCTTTTCTTGAATTAAATAATTGCTCGACAATTTCATTTAAATGCTCGGCGGCAGGCATTGCCAAACCGTTCTGTGCAAACCACCAGCGCAGCACATTTTTAGCACGCGCAACACTCAACTCGCTCAGCACCTGCAAACAAAGGCTATTATCTGACAGTATGTTCTCTGCATCTTTTACAGCTAGTGCCTCAAGTAATTCACTTGCCTCTGCCATATGTGATGCAGTTCTTGCAAGCACCGATTTTAGGCCTGTAAAACGAAATTCCAGTAACGGCATCACTTCATGGCGCACAAAGTTGCGGTCGTATTGCGTATTGTCATTACTCTCGTCATCACACCATTTGATAGCATGCAGCAATGCATATTCATGCAGCATCTGACGTGAGACATTCAATAATGGCCGCAATAATCGCCGTGCACTATCTACTGCAGCCATGCTGGATAAACCTTTAACCCCAGCACCTCTGAATAATTGCAGCAGCAGTGTTTCTGCTTGATCATCCTGATGATGCGCGGTGACTACAAAGTCAGGTCCCTTTCCCTCAACAGCATAGGTAAACAAGGCGTTGTAACGCAAGTGACGCGCCTCCGCCTCAATGCCCTGCTCGCTATTTTTGTAATCGGGATTCTTGGCAACATTCACGTGCACAATCTGCAGTGGCACACCCAACTGCTGACATTGTGCTGAACAGAACTCAGCCCAGACATCTGCGTTAGCACTCAAGCCATGATGCACATGCATAGCATGCAATTCGAATTTGAGGTTAGCTCTGACTTCTGCCAGCAGATGGAGCAGAACAATAGAATCCAGACCGCCGCTCAAAGCCAAAAGTAATGTTGGCTTTGAGTCAGCAGTGTGTAAATTCTTAACAAGAAAAGCATTAAGCTGAAGGCTTAATGGATGCGTGAAAGTTTCGGGTTCGCTGTTGGCTTGCCGTCTCAAAAAAGCGCTATTTTTCGGCGACTTCTTTGAATTTGCCATAACTCATCAAACGCTCGTAACGGGTTACCAACAATGATTTAATTGATTTAGCTTTCAGGCGTGTAAGTTCTTCTTTAAGTGCACCACGTAATGTTTCCATCATGACTTCGGGTGAACGATGCGCGCCACCCAACGGTTCTGACACGATTCTATCAACCAGCCCCATGGCTTTGAGGCGATCTGCAGTAATCGCCAGTGACTCGGCAGCTACTGAAGCTTTATCTGCACTCTTGTAAAGAATAGAAGCACAGCCTTCAGGTGAAATAACAGAATAAGTACCATATTGCAGCATCAGCAATTGATCAACCACACCCAATGCAAGCGCGCCACCGGAACCACCTTCACCGATAATTACGCCGATGATTGGTGTTTTCAGCTCTGCCATCACATACAGGTTACGCGCAATTGCTTCTGACTGTCCACGCTCTTCAGCACCGATACCTGGGTAAGCACCCGGGGTATCGATAAGTGTTACGACTGGAATGTGGAATTTTTCAGCTAAACGATATAAACGCAAGGCTTTGCGATAGCCTTCAGGACGTGGCATACCAAAGTTACGGTACTGGCGTTCTTTGACATCACGGCCTTTTTGGTGGCCGATTACCATTACCGGCTGGCCTTCGAATCGAGCTAAGCCGCCAATAATTGCAGGATCGTCTGCGAACGCACGGTCACCATGCAACTCTTCAAAGTCAGTGAATAATGCCTGAATATAGTCTAATGTATACGGGCGCTGAGGATGACGTGCCAGCTGCGAAATCTGCCATGCAGATAAATTGCCATAGATGTCTTCAGAGAGCTTCTTGTTTTTCTTTTCCAGCGCATCTAATTCTTTAGAAATATCCAGATTGTCATGGTCATCGTGAGATGAGCGCAGACTTTCAATCCTGGTTTCTAATTCAGCAATTGGCTGTTCAAAATCTAAATAGGTAATTTTCATGTTATTTACTCAATATTTAAAGCTTATT
>JBFZCQ010000211.1:0-4105 GCA_041307905.1 Methylotenera sp. | reverse complement strand
TTGCGATACCGTTCTTATTTGATATAGAAGTACAAGTCAGGTTTATATTAGCGATGCCTCTAATGATTGTCGCTGAAATTGTTGTGCATAAACGCATGCGACACATGGTGGATATGTTTCTGCGCCGGAAATTGATTCCCGAAGACTCTATGCAGAATTTTGACGCAGCCATTACTTCAGCATTTCGTTTACGTAATTCCATGTTAGCTGAGGTGCTTTTAGTCGCTTTTGTATACGGAGTTGGTGTGCTCATCATCTGGCGTCAATTCATAGGGCTTGATGCACACACATGGTATGCAACACCTTTAGCAGAGGGTTCTAAACTTTCATTTGCCGGAATATGGTATAGCTACGTGAGTTTACCAATTTTTCAATTTCTGCTGATACGCTGGTGTTTCAGGCTGTTTATCTGGGCGCGTTTTTTATGGCAGGTGTCACGCATCAAGCTAAGTCTGATCGCTACACACCCGGATCGTGTTGGTGGTTTGTCTTTTCTTTCAAACTCAGTGTATGCACTTGCAGTACTTGCAACAGCGCATGGCGCAATGCTTGCAGGACAATTAGCTAACCGGATATTTTTTTTAGAAGCTTCGCTTCCGCAATTCAAAGCGGAAATTGCAACTCTCGTGGCATTCTGGCTATGTGTGGTTTTTGGCCCATTGCTAGTGTTTTCAGCACAGCTTAGTCAGTTAAAGCGTGATGGTTTACGTGAATATGGCACCCTTGCAGAGAGTTATGTAAGAGAGTTTGACACTAAATGGTTGCGTGGTGGCGCTCCCGCAGACGAACCTTTTATAGGTAGCGCAGATATTCAGTCACTTGCAGATTTAGGTAATAGTTATGAGGTGGTACGTACCATGCGCATTGCACCAGTTACTAAAGATGCTGTTGTTTATCTGGCAGCTGCAGTGCTATTGCCTATAGTGCCCTTGATGTTAACGATGATGCCGCTGGAGGAACTGCTGAAGCGTCTGTTTGGCATATTGTTCTAAGATTACATCTGGGTGTGTTTTATCAAATATTTATGCGGTAACATAACTCAAATGATTGTATACATTTTTATTAATGTAATTCCTATGGAATAAGACTAAAGTCTTATTCCATTTGGCCTGCAAGGTAAGTATTCTTTACAGTAAATTAATACGACTGTTTATCAGAAAAATACCTACTTTGCCTGTGCCGGGTTGGGTAATACGTAACAACAGATATATCACGGAGATAGTAGTCATGAATAAAGAAGATCAAACAGTGGACGGTCCTTACAATATACTGTTTATCCTGACGGATCAGGAGCGCTACTTTCAGCCTAATGAATTACCCAGTGACTATCGCTTGCCGGCTCATGAGCGACTGGCTAAGAATGGCGTAGTATTCGAGAATCATCGCATTAACTCCTGCGTTTGCACATCCTCACGTTCCGTAATTTATACCGGTCTCCATATCCAGCAAACCAAGATGTTTGATAACACGAACTTTCCTTGGATGAGCAGCATGTCTACCGACATCAAGACCTTAGGACACCACCTGCGTGAGGCTGGCTATTACACTGCCTATAAGGGTAAGTGGCATCTCACTCGAGAATTCGAGACCGAGAACAAGCTTGAGGCGCCAGAGAAAATATTCACTAAAGAGATGGAAGCTTACGGATTTTCTGATTACCTTGGGGTAGGTGACATCATTGCACACACGCAGGGCGGCTACTTGCATGATGGTATGATTGCCGCCGCCGCGTCAAGCTGGCTACGCGGAAAAGCCTCAGAACTTTTTGAGCAGAAAAAACCATGGTTTCTCGCGGTGAATCTGGTCAACCCACACGACGTGATGTTCTACAACACTGACGAGCCAGGACAGCCTGTGCAGGGGAAAAACGCCCTGACTCACCTTGCCGGCGATCCGGCACACGCGATGTACGCCAAACAGTGGGACTTTGAGCTTCCAGTGAGTTTCTCGCAGGCTATAGATGCGCCTGGCCGCCCCGCTGCACACACCGACCATACCATCGGGAACGATGTGATGACCGGCCCGGTCCCGGTTAACGAGACATGGCGCTGGCGTAAGCGTCACAACTTTTATTTAAACGCTCTGCGTGACGTCGACCGCCATATCACGACAGTACTCGATGAACTGGAAGACCGTGGACTTGCATCTAACACGATTGTGATTCTAACCTCGGACCACGGCGAACTCGGCGGCGCGCACCAGATGACCGGCAAAGGCGCAACCTCTTATCGTGAGCAAAACAATGTTCCGCTGATTGTGTCACACCCAGCTTACCCGGGCGGTAAGCGCTGCAAGGCTGTGACGACGCATCTAGACCTTGTCCCGACCTTGATTTCGCTCACGAACGCGAGTGCGGAAAAGAAAGCAGAGATTACCCAGGCACTGCCGGGCAAAGACTTTTCGCCTGTGCTAGCCGCTCCCGAGCAGGCCAGCCATGATGCGGTGCGTGATGGCCAACTGTATTGCTTCAACATGTTCGCTTCGCTTGACGGCAGTTTCTTGCAGAAAGCAAGTGCAATGCTGAAACAGCCGGGCGGTGCTGCGAAGATCAAGGAGGCCGGTCTGCGCCCGGATATGACGAAACGCGGCGCGATCCGCAGCGTTTTCGATGGTCGCTATCAATTTACGCGTTACTTTTCACCCAAGCAGCACAATCTGCC
The DNA here is from genome assembly GCA_041307905.1 of Methylotenera sp. GTDB lineage: Bacteria > Pseudomonadota > Gammaproteobacteria > Burkholderiales > Methylophilaceae > Methylotenera. The sequence goes on along the minus strand of JBFZCQ010000211.1, from coordinate 1,445 downwards.
AGAATCAATTGAGGAGCTTTTTGAACTCAATGACGTAGAGCTGTACAATCTCCAGAACGATCCGCATGAGCTCAATAACCTTGCCCTTGATCCGGTAAAAAATGCTGATTTGCTCGCGGCCATGAATGCCAAGCTCAATCAACTGATCAACACAGAAGTAGGCGAGGATGTAGGGCAAATGCTTCCAGGCGGCGTTGATGGAGGCTGGGTGGCAACACCAGCTGTTAATGACTTGTGATAGCCATGACTTGTAAAGCAACATTGGAAGCGATTGACGCTTTTACAGACAGCTTAATTTCCAGATGAGATTTAATATGAAAAAAACACTCACAATTGGTGCATTTCTTTCAGCACTCAGCATTTCGATGCCTCTATATGCGCAGCCTTATAATACCCCTGAGACCTGGGGTGGCGATTTGACATCTCGCCAGCGCCTTACCGGCGATTGGGGCGGTCTGCGAGACGATATGGCGAAAAAAGGTATTGTGTTCGATATGGACCTCTACTGGATGCCGCAAGAGATTACCAGCGGAGGAAAAGACGAGACTAGCGGCTTATGGGGTAACGCCATAGCCACGCTAAATGTGGATACGCAAAAACTGGGCTGGTGGCCGGGCGGATTTTTAAAGGTACAGACTGTTACCAGTTTTAATAACAATCTTATTAAAGAGACCGGTACCATTGTGCCCGCGAACTTGTCGTGGATGTTGCCTACAATTGAACCGGATACCGGGCTACAGGAATTCACGTATACACAGTTTTAAGCCAGCATTTTGGCGTATTCGCAGGTAAAATTAATTCCATCGCACCGACTAATGTATTACACGGTGACTACACTACTGGGTTCATGAACACGGGCATCAACATGCCACTAGCTCTCGCGATGGTCCCGCTTTCGGCTTATGGTGCCGGTGCACTCTACCTGCCATCGCATGACGTTACACTGGCCGGAATGGTGCTGGACGCTAACGGTACGATTATGAACAATGACTTGGGCGACGCTTTTAAAGATGGGGTAATGGTCCTCGGCAGTGCCGATTTGAAGGTTAAGCCAATGGGACTTGCCGGCCACCAGAACCTGACATTGGTCTGGAGCAATAAAGACCGCACTTCACTGATCCAGGATCCTTCCAATATTGCACGTCTGCTGCTCACGGAGCGCTTCCCGCGTCTAGGCAACCCTGGCCCTGGGTTAGCCGAAATTTTGGAAAATAAATACCCTAGCTTGCTCACACCTACACAGCCATTGAATCAGGAAAATGATACATGGGCGGCTGTTTACAGTTTTGAACAGTTCCTCTGGCAGCCTTCAGGCGAACCACATCATGGTATCGGCATGTTTTTCAGCGCCGGGGTCAGCGATGGTAAAGCCAATCCGATTAAATATAGCTATTCTCTAGGGGTGGTGGGTAAAGGTGTTATACCTGGTCGTCCCAACGACAATT
>JBFZCQ010000210.1:0-2704 GCA_041307905.1 Methylotenera sp. | reverse complement strand
TTGCTACTTAGCTGGCATGATGGAGAACAATAATGAGATTTTACGATAAAGAACAGGCTGAAAGATTCAAGCTGTACGCCATTGAGCTTGGCCGTAAAGGCATGGAAGCTGGCAGCGGTGGGCCATTTGGCGCTATTGTCGTTAAAAACGGTAAAATTATAGGCGAAGGCTGGAACCGCGTACTTGCATCTAACGACCCAACGGCGCACGGTGAAATCACAGCAATCCGTGATGCCAGCAAAAATATTCAATCCTATGATCTAAGTGGCTGTGAGATTTATACCAGCGGAGAACCATGTCCAATGTGTCTCAGTGCAATCTACTGGGCAAGACTGGATCGCATCTTTTACGGCTTTAAAATTCAGGCATCGGCTGATGCATTGTTTGATGATGCGTTAATCTTTAATGAACTTAACAAACCTGCTAGTGAACGCAAGATAGCGGAAATTCAAATTCTTGAAACTGAGGCGCTAAAAGTACTAAAAGATTACACGGCTAAAATCGATCGTGTTAAGTATTAATTGAGGCAGATTTTATCTGATGCGTTTCATTGCTCACAGTGGTTTTTGTTGCCTGGCTTTACTGCCTTGCTTTGACTTGGTTTACGCTGCGTAGGTCGTGCAACTAAGCCAGACTGTAATGATGGCGTTTTCCAGATTGGCTTCAGCGGCGTCATACCTGCCACGCGTTTTTTTGCCACGATAAAATACACACCGCCTGTAAATGATAACCAACGGCTGCCGATTTTATCCATGAAACTAAAACGGCGCTGCCAATGCTCCTGCTCAAATGGTGGAATATGACAGCAGATTTCTACTGAGACCACTTCAAAACCCAATAAAGTCAGCCAGTCTTTTAAGCGCGTAAGCTTGATAAAATGGCTATTCCACGGAAATGTTTTAGTACAGCACCTGCCTGAAAATATATTTTTAAATACCAGCACCAATCCCCACAGACTAAAAGGATTAAAACCGGATATGAGTAAATGCCCTTCCGGCATCATCACTCGTTCTGCTTCACGCAAGGTCTGATGCGGACGCTCACTAAACTCAAGACGATGCGGCAATAACAGCAGATCTAAACTATTATCGGCAAATGGTAAAAAATCATCGAAGCATTGTAAATCGGTTGGTATTGATACATCAGAGTAATCTGAGGATTTATAACGATGTTGAATACGAGAATTACGCAACAGGTCCATTTGCGGGCATCCCATTTGCACGGCATTAAAACCAAACAAATCAACCACGGCCTGATCATATAAACTTTGTTCCTGCAGTTGCAAATAACGACCCGATGCCGTGTCGAACCACTGATAGCGGCTGTCATTAACTTGCTGTTGATTCGGCTGTAAACTCATTACAAGCGTATTATTCCATTATTACTTAAATGTTTAGAAGAAGTTGAAACCTTTTGCCAGATAATAGACGATATGCAACACAAAATACAAATTATTCCAGTACCGGCTTTCAAAGATAATTATATCTGGCTGATTCATGACGGAATCCGTGCCGTAGCTGTTGATCCGGGCGATGCCGCGCCATTAATCAGCACATTAAGTACGCTTAATCTGAATCTGGAAGCCATATTGATTACACATCATCATCAAGATCATATTGGCGGTGTTGCAGACCTGCTAAATCAATTTCCTGATTTAAAGGTATTTGCACCAAAGCTGGAACACTATGCTTTCAAACACATTCCGGTTGGCGAACCTGATAAATTCAAATGTACTGCGTGGTTGCCGGAACTAAAAGTAATGGATTTGCCTGGTCATACACTTGGGCATATTGGCTTTTATATAGAATATTACGACCAAAAGTGGCTTTTCTGTGGCGACACTCTGTTTGGTGCCGGTTGCGGTCGCCTGTTTGAAGGAACGCCATTGCAGTTGTTTTCATCATTGCAAAAATTAGCAGCCCTGCCGGCAGACACACAAGTTTTCTGCACGCATGAATATACACTTCACAACATCAACTTTGCACTAACACTAGAGCCTGGTAACGAGGTACTGATGCAAAGACATCAAGATACTACCAACATACGTAACGCAGAATTACCAAGCCTGCCATCCACAATCGCTCTGGAACTGGCAACCAACCCTTTCTTGCGATGTGACTCAAAACAAATTCAGTTGTCAACGCAGTTGCTAAACCAGTCGTTACTACAAGTTTTCATAAAGATAAGAGAACTTAGAAATTGTTATTAATCATAAAGTTATGATTAATATATAAAGTAATTTACACTGTAATTTTACTTGACTTTACAAGCGTGTATTCGTTAACATGCAACTACCTTATGATTCACAGCGTACCCATGGAGCTTCTATTGTTTTGCGCCTTTATCATTCCAAAAACAATACTCAGCATCTCATTCGAATGAAATATTCCAGTATCAAATTATCAAGTTTAATAACACTATTGCTCGCCGCTAACATTATGGCCAGTAGCCCACTTCATGCTGAACCAAACTCAATTTCCAACGTTAATGGGGATGAAATCATCATTAATACGGATGAAAGTTACAAACCGGCAATGCGGGATATGGGAAGCATTGGCAACAGCAATCAAAAAGCCGACTCCAGCTTAAAAAGTGTAGACAAAAAAAATGCCAGTCCCGCATCTGGCACTTTACCAACATATAACGCCGGTACCAGCCCAGTATATAACAATGGTGATGGCGTTATGCCTAAAGGTTTGCGCGA
>JBFZCQ010000209.1:0-3009 GCA_041307905.1 Methylotenera sp. | reverse complement strand
AATATCGCATGATATTCAGGATGCATCTGTATGACCTCAATCGCAATTTTTTCCAGATCTGTCAGTGGTGAGTTCTGTTTGAATTTGGCCCAGGCATCAAATAAAAATTGGCGTGCCTGATCTCGGCTAGGGTTGTATAAGCTCATATTAAGTATTTAATACACATTGTCTTAGTTGTCTATGTTATCAAGGCGGCTGAAAATAACGAAAGAACAGCCGAATAGGGTAATAGGCGATTATTGCCGTTAAGGTAGGCAATTTCACCATTGCCATAAAAACCTAATACTGGCATGTTCGGAAAGGATTTTGTAATCACTTTCAAATCACGGTCTACGCCATCGTAAAAGTACGGGCCTCTTCCCAAGCAGGAGAACAGCAATGCAAAATCTGGCGGGCACCCCAGTTTTTCGGACAGGCGGCTCGCAAGTATCGTAATATCAGCTTCTGCAACTGCGGTGGCACGTAAAGACCAGCTTAGAAACTGGCCGGCCTGTAGCGGCTGTGCCAACGTGATGCTGTCATTATCCTCATCACAGCTGATGATAGTGGTCTGATTGAAATTGCCCTGAATTATGGCTTCTGCACTATCGGCATATAAGGCTGTCACCAAATGTAAGGGCACTGCTTCATCACTTTTGCTATGTGCTTTCCAGGCTTTTTGCAGTCCATTCAGGGGAGACTGCTGATTGAGTTGTATCAGGTCGAATTGATTGGTCTGTTGAATCTGTTGTGGCTGCGTAAGCAGTTGCACTCCGTGTGAAGTGCCTGTAGCAATGTTTACGCCCGAAAAGAATGCTTCAACATACCCTGAGACCTCACCCTTGGCATTTTGCCAGACTGAAAATGGACCTTGGCCGATTGCATCTCCGGATACGCCTCCATAACGTCGATTGCTGTTATTAAGCCAGGTACTATTAATGGCATTGGGCGCACTGAGTGTAAGTAAGGGCTGATTGCTGAAGTTATTTTGTGACAACTCGAGGCTTACTCCGTCTCCAAACACCATCGCGGCTGCAGCCGGCGCATCGAGCACCCAATCCTCTTCGGTAAAAATTCCGGTTGCAGAGCAGCCCATGACCTGCATGCAGTTGGCAGCTTTGGCTGCCGCTTTAATTGCGTCCTGCGGGTTGCTAGCAAATTCTGACGTCATTAACAGCAGCACGCTGCTGGCAACACTGATGTCTGCCTTTTGCATGGCATTGGTCACAGCCATTGCTGCCAAATCTGCAGAGGCTGATTTTCCTAATACGATGCTGGTTGCGACTTTCATTATTGATGCTGTAAAAAGCTATCTGGCGCAGAGATGAACTCTTTCGCCTTGTATTCGCATAAATCTGCAATACAGCATTGGCCGCATTTTGGCTTGCGTGCTGTGCAGGTATAACGCCCATGCAAAATCAGCAGGTGATGTGCATCCTTCAGGAATTGTTTCGGGATGGTTCTGAGATATTTCTTTTCAACTTCTAATACCGTCTTGCCGGGAGCAAGGTTAATCCTGTTGCCTAATCTGAATAAATGGGTATCCACGGCTATGGTAGGCTCGCCAAACGCGGTATTCAGAATAACATTGGCTGTCTTGCGGCCAACACCCGGCAAGGCCTCCAGCGCGGCACGGCTATGAGGAACCTTCGACTGATGCTCGGCAATAAGTTTCTGGCAGGTAAGCAGTACATTCTTGGCTTTTGAGTGATAGAGACCAATTGATTTGATATAGCTTTCCAGCCCTTGCAGCCCGAGTGCAAGAATGGCTACAGGCGTGTTGGCAACGCTAAACAACTTGTCTGTAGCGATGTTTACGCCTTTATCTGTAGCCTGTGCCGAGAGAATTACCGCGATTAAGAGCTCAAAGGTGCTGCTGTGTTTGAGCTCGGTGGTCGGGTTGGTAATGGCAACACTTAAGCGTTTGAAAATTTCAAGGCGTTGGTGAGCATTCATGAATTAACACTAATTTAGTTATGAAGCACTGGTTTCATGCTATTGTCCGGAGTGTCAACTTTTTTTGCATTTCTGACTTCGGCCCAATTGCGTAATGCAATCAGTACACCTAGGCCCAGAAAAGCCCCCGGCGGTAATACCGCAAGTAAAAACCCATGGTAATCAGGGATCACAGTTAACACAAAGTGTTTGGCTTCCGGGCCAAATACCAGATCAAGGCCGGAGAATAGCGTACCTTTGCCTATAACTTCACGCATGCCGCCGAGTAAACCCAACACCAGCGTTAAACCTATGCCCATCATGAAACCGTCGAGTATAGATGGCACGAAAGTATTTTTTGCAGCAAAAGACTCAACACGCGCCAATACAATGCAATTCACTACGATAAGCGGAATGAATATGCCCAACACTTTATGGAGCGGGTGCGCAAAAGCGTTGATGGACATGTCGATGATGCTGACTAAGGCTGCGATAATCAGGATAAATACCGGAACGCGGATTTCGCTCGGTACCATTTTCCGCACCGGAGACACGGCGCCGTTTGATGCAGCCATGACCAGTGCGGTAGCCAAGCCTAAACTGATGCCATTGACTGCAGTGGTAGTTACCGCTAGAGTAGGGCACAGGCCAAGTAGTTGCACAACGCCGGGATTCTGCTTCCAGAGTGCATTAACGGTGATTTCTTTGTAGTTGCTCATGCTTAATCCTTATGCCTGGATTCATGTTCTGATTTTGATTGATGTTCTAGTTTATGTTGCAGTTCATGCTGGTTCTGTTCATAAAACTGCAAGGCTTTTTCAACCGCCTTGACCACTGCACGCGGAGTAATGGTTGCGCCAACCATGTAATCGAACTTGCCACCGTCTTTTTTGACTTTCCATTGTTCGGCAGGTGTTTTTTCGACAGATTCATTATCGAATAGTTTTATCCAGTTGCCATGCGCAATATCGATATAGTCACCCAGCCCAGGGGTCTCTTTATGTGCAAGTACACGCACGCCGCTCACTGTACCATCGGCGCGTATTGCGATCAGCAGTTTGATGTCGCCACTGTAACCGTCATGGGCGATTGCTT
>JBFZCQ010000208.1:0-2946 GCA_041307905.1 Methylotenera sp. | reverse complement strand
AATATGGCGGAATCGACGGTTAAGATTCACGTACAGGGCATACTGCGCAAGCTCAATTTATCTAGTCGGGTTCAGGCTGCGGTATATGCTGTGGAGCATGGCCTGGTAGATTCAGGCAGTTAAATCATATCTGAGCCAGTGCAGCTCGCAACACCCACATTATTATCTAAAAGAACTATGCTTTATCCAAAAGAACTAGTTCTTTTGCTTCACGCAGTTAGTTATTTTGGAATTTAAGTCATTGATGTAAATCAACATTCCCAGCCACCCAATCCGTAAACTCACTCAGGTAATACATCAGTACAAGCTGATGGTAATTATCAATGTGGAGGAGTGATTGATGGCGACACAACAATATAAAGCATGGTCAGTGGTCACTGCGAGTACGCTGGCTTTTACCGTGTGCTTCATGATCTGGATGATGTTTGCGGTCATCGGCATTCCGATTAAAGAAACGCTAGGCCTGAGCGAAACCCAGTTTGGCGTTCTGATCGCCACACCGGTATTGACCGGATCTCTGATTCGCCTCCCACTAGGCATGTGGACAGATAAATTTGGTGGTCGTATCGTATTTTTTGTTCTGATGCTTTCTACCGTTATTCCTATTTACCTAATTTCCAGATGTACTGAGTACTGGCAGTTTCTGGTTACTGGTTTGTTCGTAGGTGTTGCAGGCGGATCATTCACTGTTGGTATCGCTTATTGCGCGCGCTGGTTTCCTAAAAACAGGCAAGGATTGGCGATGGGAATTTTTGGTGCAGGTAATACTGGTGCGGCAGTCACCAAACTGGTTGCACCTATCATTGTGGTAGGTTTTGGATGGGCCATGGTGCCGCAGGTCTATGCGGTAATGATGCTGATGACGGCTATTCTATTCTGGTTTTTTACATTTTCAGATCCTGCGCATAAAACCGGTAAGAGCGTCACTGTTCGCGAGCAACTGGTGGTTTTGAAAGATCCAAAAGTCTGGAAATACAGCCAATATTACTCAATCGTGTTTGGCGGTTATGTTGCACTGGCTTTGTGGATGACAAAATACTACATCGGCGAATATGGTTTTGATCTCAAAACCGCTGCGCTGATGGCTGCTGCATTCAGCATTCCGGGCGGTGTGTTACGTGCGGTAGGCGGTCATTTCTCAGATAAGTTCGGCGCACATACCGTTACCTGGTGGGTACTCTGGGTTTCTCTGGTGTGCCTGTTTTTCCTGTCCTATCCGCAGACTCAAATTTCTATCGTTACAGTCAAAGGTCCACAGGCTTTCCATATTGGTCTGAACGCGACTTGGTTCACCGTCATTATGTTCACCATGGGTATTGCTTTTGCGATCGGTAAAGCATCGGTCTTTAAATATATTTCAGATGATTATCCGCATAACATCGGCGTAATTTCAGGTGTGGTAGGCCTTGCTGGCGGCTTGGGTGGTTTTCTGATGCCGATCATGTTCGGTGCGCTACTGGATTTCACCGGAGTACGTTCTTCAGCCTTCATGCTCATGTTCGGCATCGTATGGGTATCGCTTATCTGGATGTACTGGACAGAAGTACGCCCGGTAAAAATAGGTCGTCACCATGAACGTCAAGCATCAAAACAAGCTGCATAAATTAAGGGAAACACTATGTCAACCAATGTAGAAGTCTGGAACGTCGAGGACAACAGTTTTTGGGAGTCCACAGGTAAGCGTATTGCTTACCGCAATTTGTGGATATCAGTTCCGGCACTGCTATGCGGCTTTGCCGTATGGTTGATGTGGGGCATTATTGCCGTGCAGATGAGTAATCTCGGGTTTCCGTTCAGCAAGGATGAACTGTTCACCCTGACGGCGATTTCCGGTCTGGCAGGCGCCACCATGCGTATCCCTGCATCATTTTTCATTCGCCTCGCCGGCGGACGTAATACTATTTTTCTGACCACTTTCATGCTGGTGACCCCCGCTATTGGTACGGGTATTGCGTTGCAGCACCCTGAATGGCCGTTATGGGTATTTCAATTAATGGCACTGTGGTCGGGCGTAGGCGGCGGAAACTTTGCCGCCTCTATGAGCAATATCAACACATTTTTCCCTAAGCGTTTGCAAGGTACGGCACTGGGTATTAATGCCGGGCTGGGTAACTTTGGCGTGACTACCATGCAGATTCTGATTCCGCTGGTGATGACGGTGGGTGTATTCGGCGCACTGGGTGGTGAGCCAACTACGCTGGTGAAAGATAGTGGCTGGATATTCGGCAAAATCGTTGCAGGCACACCAACCTATATCCAGAATGCAGGTTTCGTCTGGTTGTTACTGCTACTGCCGCTATCTGCGATTGCATGGTTTGTCATGAAAAATCTGCTGCCGATATCCCCGGATGCAGAAAACACCCTAATGTCTTTTATTAAAATCACCTGGTTGTATACCCTGGCTTTCGTTCCGGCCATCGCAGGCTTATACCTGTACCTGCCTGCGCCTACTGGTTTGGGGCTGCTGAATATGTGGGTGGCAATGCCGCTGATTATTATTTCAACGCTACTGGTGATGAAGTTGGCTGCGTTTGGCACCATGAAAGAGAACATCGCCAAGCAATTTGCCATTTTCAAGAACAAACACACTTGGTCGATGACGGCACTTTACATAGTTACATTCGGCTCGTTTATCGGCTTTTCAATGGCTTTGCCACTGTCTATCACCGTAATTTTTGGTGAGCAGCATATTTTTGATGCTGCTACACAAGCTTGGACGCACGTGAAAAATCCGGCAGCACCATCTGCTTTAACCTATGCCTGGATCGGCCCGTTCGTGGGGGCATTAATTCGACCTGTAGGCGGTTGGATCTCAGATAAGGTAGGTGGTTCTATCGTAACGCAGATTATTTCTGCCCTGATGGTGCTGGCCTCTGCCTATGCCGGTTATATCATGATGCATGCTTACCACTCAGCAACACCGGAGATTTATTTCACACAATTCCT
>JBFZCQ010000207.1:0-3136 GCA_041307905.1 Methylotenera sp. | reverse complement strand
CATCAACACCATGAAGACCAAGTATCGTCTCGATACCCTGTTCGGCGTGGTGAACAAGCAGCCCGAGATGTCCGGCATCATCTTGTTCTCGCAGACCTAAGAAACACTGGCCGGGACGACCCGGCCTTTTCAAAATTCAGAAAGGATTATCATGTCTAACGTCATCGCAGTGAATGGTAAAGCTACCGTTATTATTCCGTCTAATGAGTCTATCGCTGTTTTTACACAAGGCGAAGCTCAGGTTTCACGCACCATCGGTTTTCCTCAGTATCCTGATCAAACGACATTGATTGGTACCGTTCGCAATGGACAAACCGTTTTTGGTTCGTATGCATCTGGCGCAACCATCGTTGTTGAATCAACTGGAAGTCAGCCAGTCTATTACGAAGTTGGTACCGCCCCTCAAGTGCAGCAAATTCGTTTGAATGCACAGGTCCAGGGCGATCCTACTAACATCACCGATGGGGGCTCCATGGCCTTTACCGCTGCTTCGCTGTTGAGCGGCATCGTGACTGCTACGCCCACCGCTGGTCGTAACGTACAATTGCCCACAGGCGCTGTATTGGATGCTGCTAGCGAATTCGCAATCGGTGATAGTTTTGATTTCTCGCTCGTAACTTTGGCAGCATTTGCCCTTACGATCACCGTGAATACAAACGTCACCATCGTTGGCGCACCTGCTACTGCTGGTACGGCGGGTGCTGCTGCTCGCTTCCGCGTGCGCAAGACTGCTGCCGATACTTTTGTTGTGTATCGCATTGCCTAAGATGTAAATATGGCCCGAGGATGTCTCCTCGGGCTTCTTACCGGAGCAGATGAGATGCCCCTGAAAAAAGGTTATAGTCAGAAAACAATTAGTTCTAATATCTCCAAAGAGATGAAGTCTGGTAAACCACAGAAACAGGCCGTTGCGATTGCACTTTCAACAGCCCGCACTGCTGCAAAGAAGGCAAATAAGCCAAGTAAGGCACCGAAGAAATGAAAAAAGGTTTGTATGCGAACATTCATGCAAAGCGTGAACGCATTGAGGCAGGCTCCAAAGAGCGCATGCGCAAGCCTGGCAGCAAAGGTGCTCCTACTTCTGTGGCATTTAAGGCTGCTGCCAAAACAGTAAAAAAAGGCAAATAATGGAATTCCCTGTTTTTGTTTACAGGTGTCCAGGGGCTCATTTTGGGCCGAGCGGTACTACTTATGAATCTATCTGCGTTAACGATAAAGATCAACTTCAGTCAGCTTTGAAAGATGGATGGGGCAAAACGCTTGTTGAGGCTGTCATTAGATTCATTGAGCTAAAAGAGTCACTTGACTCTGCAAAAGAAGTTTCCAGTTTTGCGCCAACTCGTGAAGAGATGATACAGCAAGCTGATAAGATTGGCTTGAAGATAGATCGTCGTTGGAATGATGCAAAGCTCATTGAGAAGATCAATGAAGCAATGAAGCTGGTTTAAATCATAAATTATTGGGGCAGAAAATGGGATGGAGCAAGCGCCAATTCGTTACGCAAGCATTTGATGAAATTGGGCTCGCCTCATACGTTTTTGATCTTAGCCCAGAGCAATTGCAGTCTGCTTTGCAGAGGCTAGATATGATGATTGCATCGTGGAATGCGCTCGGCATCCGCCTTGGATATCCTTTGCCGTCCAGCCCATTGGATAGCGATTTAGACGAACAAACAAACGTGCCTGACTCTGCCAATCAGGCGATTTATACAAATCTTGCGATTAAGCTGGCACCAAGCTACGGTAAGCAAATAATGCCAGATACCAAGGCAACGGCCAAGGAGTCTTACAACACGCTTTTGGCGCGTGCAGCCATGCCTCATGAGCAGCAATTGCCTGCTTCAATGCCTTCCGGTGCTGGCAACAAGCCTTGGCGCGTATATGATGATCCATTCTTGCGTAGGCCGGTTGATCCGCTGTTGGCTGGCCAAGATGGGCCAATTGAATTCAATTAAGGAAAAACATGCCTACGATTAACCAACTCTCAGGCCTGAGTCAAGTATCAGGTGGGGACTTGCTTCCGGTTTATGTGCCAAACAATGGCGATGCTCGGAAGGTTTCAGTTAGCCAGTTGCTGGAATATTTTCAGACTACGTTTGCGGCCCCCACGGTAGCGACTAATCTTTATACCCCAGGCACCGGGTTTAATGTCACTGTTCCCACTCCGATCAGCGAACAGCAATGGATGATCCTTCAGCCTGCCGGTACGTTGGCGGCTGGGACGATTACGCTACCATTGAACACTGGCGTACCTGATGGCACCGAGGTGCTAATCACCACCACGCAGATCATTACAGCGTTTACACTGGCACTCAATGGCGCATCAGCAGCATTTGGCGCACCAACAACGCTGGCAGCCAATGACTTCTTCCGCGTGCGATTTTATCAATCCACAAATTCTTGGTATCGCATAGCCTAATATTTAAAGGAATCAAAATGGCAATTGATGTAACATTTAATCCGGCTTATACCAAAGGCATTACCGTTGCCCCGTCTGCTGCATCTGCGTCGTCGGCTATTGGTTTCGGATCAAAGGCTTTGTGCATTACAAATCTGGGCTCAGTTGTTGTATATGTCAGGGTAGGAGATTCTGGTGTTGCAGCAACGGCGGCAGATTATCCAATTTTGCCGCTTACTCAGCTATCAATTAGCAAAGAACAAGATGCAACGCACGTTGCGTATTTGGCGGCATCTGGGACTGGTTCTTTGCACATTATCCCAGGCGAAGGATTCTAAAGATGTTTCGCAGGCGAACAAGAGACAGAGCTAGAGCTAGAGCCTCGGGCCAATCCGCTTGGACCCCTGCGCAAATCTCGACCGCAATGTGGATTGATGCGGCAGATACAAGCACAATCACGCTCAACGGTGCAACGGTTAGCCAGTGGGCCGACAAGTCCGGCAACGGTCGGAACATGGTGCAGGCGAGCGCAGCCCTCCAGCCTAACTACGGCGTGACATCGTTTTCGTTGCCGAGCGTTAATTTTGGCGATGATTTCATGGCTTCAGCATCAATTTCTGGCGTTGCGTCAGATTGGGCTATTTACGGTGTAAATAAGCAGACTGAAACAAGCCCGCCGAGCAATGATTCAATCGTGTCCTCGAATGCGACGGGCGCGGGGATGTTTCAAGTTAGTTCA
>JBFZCQ010000206.1:0-3195 GCA_041307905.1 Methylotenera sp. | reverse complement strand
GGCCACACCGAGGCTGGTTGCGACCTTGCAGATCTTGCAGGTCTGGAACCTGCAAGCGTAATTTGCGAGATTCTGAAGGACGACGGGAGCATGGCACGCCTACCGGATTTAATGACATTTGCCGCTGAGCATAAACTCAAAATCGGCACCATTGCCGACTTGATTCACTACCGTGCAGAAACTGAAAGTTTCATTCAACGGACGGCTGAACGCATGGTACAGACGCCTTATGGCGAAATGAAACTGATTGCATACACTGACAAAATCGGCAAAGAAACGCATCTGGTTTTAATCAAAGGCACACCGACACCGAGCAAAGAAGTACTAGTGCGCGTACACGAACCGCTATCTGTATTTGATTTACTGGATAGCAGCAGTTGCTCACATAGCTGGAATACCCTTAAAGCAATGGAAGTGATTTCCAAAGCAGAAGCTGGCGTCATGGTCTTACTGCGCCAGAAAGAATCCGGCAACAGCATCATCGAACGCATTCAGGGCGCAGATGAACCGATACGCATCAATCAGGAACTCAGAACCTATGGCATAGGCTCACAGATTCTACTGGACTGCGGTGTAAGAAAAATGAAATTGATGGCCAATCAGCGCAAAATGCCAAGCATGGCTGGATTTGGCCTGGAAGTGACAGGTTATCTGGAAGCAGATTCTAAAATTTAAATATTATGACACTGGAAAATACAAATTTTACCGGGCACTTTTTAATTGCAATGCCCAATCTGACTGACCCTTATTTTTCAAAGTCAGTGACTTTGATTTGTACACATAATCAGGATGGCGCGATGGGCATAGTCATAAACTGCCCTACAGAGATGACCTATGGCGATTTATTTGAAAAGATCAGCCTGAAACTGCAAAACAATGCATTAGCTTCCAAACCAGTGTTATATGGCGGACCTGTGCAGCCTGAACGTGGTTTCGTACTTCATCAGCAGCTAGGTGACTGGGATAGTTCTATCACCGTAGTAGATAATATAGCGGTCACCACTTCCAAAGACATTCTGAATGCGGTTGCTCAAGGCTGCGGCCCTGAAAAACTGCTGTTATCACTAGGTTATGCCGGTTGGACAGCAGGTCAGCTGGAACAGGAAATTTCGCAAAATGCATGGCTCTCGGTCAAACCAAAAGACCAGGAAACGCTTAACAAGGTGTTATTTGATACGCCGCACGAGGAGCAACTCAATGCGGCCATGGCGTTGCTGGGCTTTGATCCATCCATGCTTTCGGATGTGGCAGGCCACGCCTGATGTCCAGCACCTCCCACATGCAACTGATTGATAATGAAAAGATTTACGACAAAACCAGAGTAGAGTCCGGTACGGTATTAGCTTTTGATTTTGGTGAAAGGCGTATCGGCATTGCCGTTGGTGAGCACCTGATCAATAGCGCCAACCCACTGACCACCATCGATAACGAAAGCAACGAAGTACGTTTTGCTGCTATTAGCCAGCTGATTAATGAATGGCAGCCAAAACTACTGGTGGTAGGCTTGCCATTAAGCTTGGATGGCAGTGAAACTGAGGTTACCCAACTCTGCAAAAAATTTGCGCGCCGTCTCAATGGTCGATTCAACCTGCCTGTCATCATGATAGATGAACGATACACTTCAACAGAAGCCAGCCAACTGCTTAACGAGACCGGTATAAAGGGTCGTGCGCAAAAGGCCATGCTCGATCAGGTCGCGGCGCAGACCATATTACGCAGTTATTTTGATAGCCTATGACGAAAATTTGAGTGGGGTTTTATAAAATGCCATTAAAGAAGATTTACTAGTGATGTTAAATTTTCAGTAAAATAACAGTATGACAAAAAATCATTCAAACGGACCCTCCTCACAATTACCCGATGCAGAAGACTTATTAAAAGTCCTCGCACAAAAACTAGAGCCCTTACTACATAAAAATGTTGCTTTAGTCGGTATACATAGCGGCGGTGTATGGCTCATGCAGCGCTTGTTATCTGCACTGGAAAACACCATCAGCAAACACGCAATTGAACATGGCACACTGGATGTGTCATTTTATCGTGATGACTATGCACAGCGTGGCTTGAAAGCAGAAAATCGCCCCAGCCAGATTCCGTTCGATGTAGAAAATAAACACATTATTCTAATTGATGACGTGTTTTATACCGGCCGTACTACACGCGCTGCCATGAATGAACTATTCGATTATGGACGTCCAGCAAGCATCAGCTTGGTCGCGCTGGTAAACCGCGGCGGACGTGAATTGCCGATTACACCGCAGGTGGTCGCAGCCGATTTATCACTGGATGCTTCACAGCACCTGCAACTCTCAAAACTGGCGAATGACACACTGGTTCTGGAACTCACTCAACACAACAGCGCGAGAAAACAAGAGCATGAATAATCCTCAACTCGACCGTGATGGCAATCTGAAACACCTGCTTTCAATTGAAGGTTTGCCCAAAAGAATACTCAACCAGATACTTGATACCGCCGAATCTTTTGTGGGTGTAGCAGAACGTGAAGTTAAAAAAGTGCCGCTCTTACGCGGAAAAACCGTGTGTAACCTTTTCTTTGAGAACAGCACCCGCACCCGCACCACCTTTGAAATTGCAGCAAAACGCCTTTCTGCCGACGTAATCAGTCTGAATGTGAGCACTTCCTCACAATCAAAAGGTGAAACAATCCTCGACACCGTTGATAACCTTATCGCGATGCATGCTGATATGTTCGTGGTTCGCCACGCGCAATCTGGTGCGGCCCACCTGATTGCAAAACATGTGCCGCCGCACATTCATGTTGTCAATGCTGGTGATGGCCGTCATTCTCACCCTACACAAGGCCTACTTGACGTATTTACTATTCGCAAATACAAGCCGGATCTTCACAATTTAAAAATCGCGATTGTCGGCGATGTTTTACACTCACGCGTTGCGCGTTCTGAAATCCATGCACTGACTACGTTAGGTGTACCGGAAGTGCGCGTGATTGCGCCAAAAACCTTACTGCCGACACAAGTCGAGAAGCTAGGCGTGCACGTGTTCCATGATATGGAAGAAGGCCTAAAAGGCGTTGATGTGATTATGATGCTGCGCCTGCAGAATGAACGTATGAGTGGCGCCATGCTGCCTAGCTCGCAGGAATATTTCAAGACCTATGGGCTGACACAAGAGAAACTCAAGCTTGCCAAACCGGATGCCATTGTCATGCACCCG
>JBFZCQ010000205.1:0-3871 GCA_041307905.1 Methylotenera sp. | reverse complement strand
TTGCTGGTGCTGTAATCGACACTGGCTGCCGCCCCTGTTGCGCCACTGCGGGTGACGGTGAAGGTGGCTGTGCCTGTGGCTTCGTTGACGGTGATGTCGTTGATGCTCAGGGTGGGGGCGGCAGCTACAATTCCCGTAATTTGAAAATTATAAGGATTTTCGTCAAAGTCATTATTAACAATGTTTATTTCGCCGCCGTATGTTCCAATAGCTAATGCAGTTAACCGTACGGTTAATGTAATACTTGTACCTTCTGCAAGGGTTGTTCCAGTCGGGTTTGTTCCGATTATTGTATAACCAGTCGGTACACTGATAGATCCTAATACTAGAGGACCTGTTCCTGTATTTTGAATGGTAAACGTTTTATCAACTGAAGTACCAACCGAGGTTGAACCGAAATCTGTGGCGTCGGTGCTACTTGGCGTAATATCACCATCAAGAATGTTAACGGATAAACCAGTAACATTGATTTCCCGTCCCGCTCCAAAAATGTCTACCCATAGATTTCCAGTCGTATATGCTCCACCTCCAATGTCACCATTGATTGAGTTCAAACCGTTGGTCGCTGTTACTCCAGCAAAGTAAATATTATTAGAAAAGTAAGATGCTGCGGGAGGAACTTTAAATGGATCTGATGCACCTACTCCAGTGTTATAAGCATTAATTTGAGCGAGAAATGCGTTATAGTCAGCGAGGGTAAACGAAAAAACGTGGTAGACATCTTCAGTGTTATCAGCATCAACATCTACAGCCCCTGTTGGCGTTTTATACGCATAGGACACGGGTGAGGCTATATTGTAATAAGCTGCACCGCTACTAAAATTTTCATTTGGAATTTCAGTATTATTAGGGCGGGTGTTTGCGAGCGGATCAGTGGTGTTAGCAAACATAGCCACTAATTTCAACTCACTCGTAGTACCAGTAATCAAAGAACCATCTGCAAGTGCATTAAAATTATTCTCATTATTAGGGCCACCTATTAATGTATGTTCAATAGAGAAGTCGGGGTTTCCATCGCCATTAAGATCAATAAAAACCCCTGTTTGTCCTTCTGCCTTTTTACCATCGAGTCGAACTCGAAAGGCGATGACACTGGTTGTATCGACACCAGTAATGTCTTTCTGAATCGCAATATAAGGGTTGGACGCATTCCCCACTAAATCAGCTGCTGCGGCTGTCCATCCTCCATCATTGCTATTGCTGCCACCCAATGGATCGCCTGTTCTTCCACCTACTCTCCAAGCAGTGCTAGTAGGTGAATAATCAACTGCCCGTTCAACGGTTATACGCTGTCCATCGATTTGAATAGTACTGGTATCATCTTCAGTTTGAATACGACTTAACTGTTCAGGCGATAGCACAGTGTCCGACACTAATGCAGAAAACAAAGCACCTTCATCACCTTTACTATCAAGTGTACCATTTAGATAATGATCAAAATCGTGTCCTAGTTCTTCTAATATCACCGCCTGAATACTTTCCGCAGACCCATTGGCTAATAAATCCGCATTTAAATAAATAGTCGCTTGGTTAGTCGTGCCGACAAAGCTGTAAGCTCCTAATGCGCTTTGCATTTCTATACTGCCATCAACTTCTATTCGAATGGAATAGCTGCCACCCAATATGGATTGTTTAAGTGCTTGGGCATTAAATGTCCATTCAAAGCTGGCCGCGGTGGCACCGAAGGGAATAGCAAGTTGTGAGATTGCGTCTTGTTTTTGAAACCATGTGGTTAAGCGTTCCTGCAGCAACTTTTCTGCGGAACTAAGTATATTTGTATACCTTGATGAAGAATCCGTTAGCACAAGTAAAGAGTTCGTGGTGTTATGCACCCCGGTATTAGTATCGTCGACCCCGATTGCAGTACAAATTTCTATATTAGGGGTGGTAGAGACTGACTTGATATCGGTATCAGTAGTTACCCAGTCCATGCACTTGCTGACATCGGTGGGGACGCTGACGTCAGCAGATGTAAGTCTGGCCAGTTGATTGTTGAAATTGCCATTATCGCTTGCTATATCGTAGCCATAAATAAAAATTTCGGCATCGTCACTGAGCGTGCTGCCAATAAATTTAAGCGAATCGGCATATAGGCTATTCATGGTGTCGTTATTAAGTACGGCAGAGCCCAGGCTGATTTGTCCTGCACTACCGTGGCTAATCAGGTAGATGGCATCAATGTGCTGGTAGGAACTAAGGGTTTCGGCAATTTGGGCTATTCCATCGCGACTACTATCGAGCAACACCACTTGCGCGGAGGGGTCTATGCCGTTCAACAAGCTTTGATAATCGACGACGCGGGTGTCGATAAATACAATCTCCTGACGGTCGCTGGTGCTGGCTTGATGGCTGCTCAGTGCGTCCGCCAGCTGCACAGCACTGTCATGCGTGTTTGTTTGAATTGACTGCTCTGCAACAGTAGAATCCAGCGCGCCCTTGTCTGACGTATCTGCTGCTTCTTTATCGGTAACAACTGCCTTCGCACCCGTGCCCTGACTATCTGTTGCTATATTATCGGCAACCACAGTCTGATCCGAAACTGTGAACATCGTTGACAAGGCTTGATCGACCTGCTGCTGAGCCGCTTGATCGGCGACTATATCGGTTCCAGTAGCAACGCCCGCTGCATCAAACATGAAGCGCGGTTCCAGCGCCAACATCAAGGCAGAGGTTGGTGTTCTATTCAAGGTTTTTTTAAGATTGCACTTTTTCATAAAAGTCCGTCTTCTGGGAGCGGGGTGTATTAGGAGCCGTGTCTAAGACGGCACGTCGATGGCTAACGCCGGACTGGGTATAATATAAGTGACGCGCCCAGTTCCCTTTGGTCATTATTCATCGGGTTTATAGGGGCTTCAGCGCGCTCCAGTGGGTTACTAACTGGTTGGTTAACATTGCGACCGGTTGATCTAATTTTACTGTCGCCGGCAGCGGGTCGACTCCCATGGAGGCAATGATCGCGGCATAGGCATTTTCTAGATCAGCATAGGTGACGTCGCGGCGTACTTCTGCGACCAAGGTATTCATTTCCTCGCGTATCAAACCTTGTTCGCTGATGCTGCCGGTTTTAACGCCAGCGCGAACTTGTTCCATAAGTTTCGCCTGGGTGGTTTGATAACTACTGGCCGTCGTGAACTCTCTCTGGGCGTGTGCATATTGAGCCCGGCTGACATGCAGTTGCGTTAGTACCGCCATGCTCATAGCTTGTCTTTCGGCATCGAGTAAGTTTTGCTGTGTATCAATCTGGTCCATTTTGGCTGGGTAACGCACCAGGCTCATCAAATTCCAGGCCACTTGGCTACCGAGAGTCCACCATTCTTTTTCCCAAAGAAAGCTATTGCTGTTGTAGTTGTAGCCGCCGCCAAATTCCAAGCCGGGCAACATTGCCACCAACGCCGCTTTGGCCTCGTTCAATGTAGCCCGTTTTTCGTAAACTAGGGCGCGCAGTTCCGGACGGTTTTCCAGAGCCACTCGTTCCATTTTTTCGGGATTTATTTTGATGTCGCGTGTCCATTCGCTACGTTCAGGTATCACCAGCTGAAAATCCTGATTAGGCTTGAGATTCATCAAGGCAGCCAATTGCGACTTTGCTAACGTCAGATTGCGCTGTAATTGTTGCAGTTCGCGTTGGATGGACAGTAATTCGCGTTGATAGGTCAACGCTGCCATCGGATTGCTAAGTTTTTGGTCTAACACTCGGCTAGATTGTTGTAGAGCCGTTTCGACACTTGTGGCAAGTGTTTGCATGTCGTTTTTCAGACGCTCGTTGCTAACTGCGCGCCAATAGGCTGTGATGACATCCTGAACAATTCGGTTGACAACTTTGCGTTTTTCTTCTTCGCGGGCCAAGACTTTGTCACCGGCCTGATGTGCG
>JBFZCQ010000204.1:0-4068 GCA_041307905.1 Methylotenera sp. | reverse complement strand
ACGCGTAAGCCTGCTTTTACTGGCATTAATCACCGGAATTGTTGGTTGCAGCAAAGAAAAGACCGAAGACTCCCAAGCCGCAGCTGAAACAAAATCAGCCGGATTTGCTTATGTTACTAGCCAGGATGCCGGCGTTAGCGTAATTGATCTTGCAACAATGGAAGTTGTTAAACAGTTTGATGTGAAAGCTGCAGGCCCGCGCGGTTTAAGCCTGACTGATGATGGCAAAAAACTGATCGTTGCAACGCGCGAAAACGAAAGTATTTCCGTGATTGATACAGCAACGGGTGAAGTGCTGCAGCAAATTCCTGTTGGTAAAAACCCTGAGTTTGTGCGTGTAAGCGGCAATTTTGCTTATATTTCCTCTGAGCCAAGCGCCAAAGGCGGCCCACCACCAAAACCAGGTGCTGAAGAAGAAGACGATGACGACGAAGAAAAAGTCCCGGCTAAGATTGCTGTAGTTGACTTAACAGCAGGTAAAAAAGTACGTGAAATCACCGGTGGCCCCGAAACCGAAGGCATTGAATTTTCAGCTGACGGTAGCAAACTTGTGATCACCAACGAAGCAGACAACACCGTGACGGTGCATGACATTGCCTCTGGTAAGCTTTTAAAAACCATTCATACTCACGAACAGGGTGATCGCCCACGCGGCATTAAAGTCTCCCCAGATGGCAATACCTACTTAGCCACGCTGGAATACGGCAATAAATTCATGGTGCTGGATAAAGACTTTAACTTAGTTCGTACCGTAGAAACTGGACAGACCCCTTATGGTATTGCCTATGACCGTTCTGGCGAACATATTTTTGTAGCATCCAATAAGGAAAAGGCACTGCAAGTGTTTGATGCTAAAACTTATGAGAAAGTTAAAGACATTCCAACCGGAAACCGCTGCTGGCACTTTACGTTTACACCTGATGATAAACAGATTCTGTTAGCTTGCGGTAAATCAGATGCAGTCTTCGTAATTGATGCTGAAAAACTGGAAGTGACGAAACAGATTGAAGTTAAAAACATGCCTTGGGGTATCGTGACATACCCTAAATCCATGGGTAGCATTGAAAGTAAATAGATCTGCTTTGCCAAATAATAAAGTCCCGCAAGGGACTTTATTATTTCAGCTTATTTAATATAAATTCCCAATCCCTTGGATCAACCGGCGTAATGGATAAGCGATTTCCGCGTTGTAAAATCCTTAAATTAGCAAGTTCCGGCGTTTCTCGCATTTCTTTTAAACTTAACAACCTTGTTTTACGCACCAGCTTTACATCTACATTAAACCAACGCGGGTTTTCTGGGGTGGCTTTAGGGTCATGATACTTATGCCCTTCTATAAACTGCAAGCGATCCGGATAGGCAAGCGTACATACCTCAGCGATACCTACAATGCCGGGTTCGGCGCAGTTGGAATGGTAAAACAACACACCATCTCCCACTTTCATCTGATCGCGCATAAAGTTTCTTGCCTGATAATTACGCACGCCATACCAATCTACTGTCTGGTTCGAAAAACCAGCCAGATCATCAATAGAAACGTCCGCCGGTTCAGATTTCATCAACCAATATCGCATCGTGTTTTCCAGTTAAAAATATTAGCTTATGATAATCTATAACCCAATCAACAATAATGAATTTTCATCATGGCTAAACTTCAGCAAAAAAATGTATTAGGCACAGCATTGCAAGTGTGCAGTTTGGACCCCATCACCGGCTTTAAGCGTAACGGCTGCTGTGAAACGGGTGCTGACGATACTGGTAGTCATACGGTTTGCGCACAAGTCACGGAAGAGTTTCTGGCATTCTCGATTTCGCGAGGCAATGATTTAAGCACACCGCGACCTGAATATGGCTTTGAAGGACTGCAGGCGGGAGATCGCTGGTGTTTATGTGCCAGCCGCTGGCTGGAAGCATCAGAAGCCGGCTTTGCACCACCTGTCATACTGGAAGCCTGCCACGAAAAAAGTCTGGAAATTGTCAGTCTGGCAGACTTGAAATATCATGCATTAAGATAAATCAGTTACCAGAAATCATTAAAGAGCGGTTCATGGCATTGAATTTCTGCACGCACTAGGTCATAGTCTGCAATCGTCACTAATTTTCCGCCAATTTCAGCCGCAGCATAAGTCATTAAGCTAATGCTGTTAATTAAATGCTTTGACACAAGATACTCTGGAAAGGCATCCAGATGATTGCTGACGATTTCTGTCGCCACTGCCTCAGCGTAAAGCCCCACCGTGACATGGGGAACATACTGAAAATTCGCATCACTGGCTACCGAGTGCAAACACAAATGCAATTTATGCAAACTACTGGTGGGGTCGTTAACATGTAGAAATGGTGCGGAACTGAAACTTGCCAATGCGCCAATTTCAATCTCAAATGGCTGCATTTTTAAGTTTTGCAAAGCGGTTACATCTGCTTCAAAACTGCTGGCGACATAATCATCAGCATACCGCAACCTGTCACTCAAGAAACCACTGATTCCTAATGTGATATGAGGCTGACGACAATAACCCTCAAGTAAAAATTCTTCAAGTTGCTGCTTAGCAACCAATACTTTCCGGCGCACTGACGGAAAATCTACATTAATTGCCCAAAGCGCATAATGCGAACGGCCTTGATGCCATTCATCAAAATCGTGCCTTAAATTTTTTATCGTATATCGATTTTCGAGGAATTTCTTACGAACCCCAAGCTGGTCAGTCATGTGCAGTTAATCTAATTAAGAAAAAATAGCATCATTGCAATAATATAGAAGTGGGGAGTTCTCCACGGAACAGCCTAGACCAGCATCCTGAACCAAAAAGGCTCAAGTGGTAACAGCCTAGAGTGCATTAGGTACACCTGCAAGAGGCGCTCACACAGACGCTCGAATGACTAAAACCGATGCTATAAACTAGTTCAAGGAATTATTAGTCTAAACCGAACCGCAGAGAACAAACTTTGAAATCTGACGAATTATCTTAAACCCAAATATTATTTAAGATAAAACTGTTTGAAGTAATTCTACTCTCTTTTAAGCTGTACTTTTTACAACATTTTAATATTTATTTAACAGCGCAGGCTTGATCAATTTGATCCTGCATGATTGCTATTCTGCGCTTTATGTCACCGACATCAACATCACCGCTTTTACTATTGAGTAACTCGTGAGCAAGATTTAGAGCTGTCATGATCGCGATTCTTTCCACACCGATAACCTTACCGCTATCACGAATATCGCGCATTTTCTTATCCAGAAAATTCACGGCATTAATCAGGCCTGGGCGCTCTTCATCAGTACAGGACACCGTAAAGTTCCGCCCCATGATACTGACGTCTACGCCTTTAATTTCGCTCATTATTTTTTGCTCAAAAGTATGATGTTGAATCTGATTTAAGGAAGACTATCTATCAGCGTTTCAATACGCTCACTAGCCTGCACTATATTAGCTTTCAATGTTGCAGTATCAGCTTCTATTTTACCTAAACTAAGGCGTAATTCAGCGTTTTCACCGCGTAACTCGTTACACATTGAAATCAAGTGTGATAGTTTTTGTTCAAGCACTTTTAAGTCAGCATCCATGCGATCACTATAATTTAAAAAATTCATTACAGTCAATAGCTAACATGAATTTCATAAAGTATTACAATAGTTTACAAAGCACTTTATTAGAAATAGTTCCCGAAATTTAAAAATAAAAAGCTATAATTGCCTAAGTTGATAGGTGCCAAGTTTGCTGTCTGCAAATGAGGTGAAACTGGGAAATAGGTGCGTTTTTATAGTAAAAACAATTCCTGTGCTGCCCCCGCAACGGTAAGTGAGTCTGATTTATTCATAGGATTTGCACTACGCCACTGAACTGAAACTGGTTCGGGAAGGCGCAAATCCAAGGGTTGTAAAAACCTGAAACTCACAAGCCCGGAGACCGGCCTCGCAACATTTATGCTAGAAAATTACCGCGGGGTGTCGGTACAAAAGGCTGCGCTATCATAGCTTGTGACTGCGCTTTCTTTATATATTCCCCCCCCCTGTATTTTCTAGTGATCTATAAAAATAACTTAAAAAAATAAGTTACTAAATTC
>JBFZCQ010000203.1:0-9031 GCA_041307905.1 Methylotenera sp. | reverse complement strand
CATCCATCTCGGCATTTTCATCATGCTCGCCAAGCTCTTTCTGAATAGCTTTTACTTGTTCATTCAGATAATATTCGCGCTGCGTTTTCTCCATCTGGCGCTTTACACGTCCACGGATACGTTTTTCAACCTGCAGGATATCAATCTCGCCTTCCATCAGGCGCAACAGATGCTCCAAACGCTCAGCAACATTAAACATCTCAAGAACTTTTTGTTTCTCTTCAAGCTTGAGCGTCAAATGCGCCGCAATCGTATCAGCTAAACGGCCGGCTTCATCTATCGTAGCCAGTGAAGTCAGAATTTCAGGCGGAATTTTTTTATTCAGTTTTACGTACTGATCGAACTGCGCAAACACTGTGCGCATCAATGCCTGTATTTCTACATCTGTTTCGGATTCTGCAACTAATTCAGGACGTGCAGCAAAGCATTCTTCCATATCGGTGAACTCACTGATCTTTGCGCGCTGCACGCCTTCAACCAGCACTTTAACGGTGCCGTCCGGCAGTTTGAGCATTTGAAGCACGGTTGCTATCGTACCTACTTCATGCAAATCGCTTGCTTCCGGATCGTCTTTGCTGGCTGATTTTTGTGCAACCAGTAAAATCTGCTTATTGCCTTCTGACGCAAGTTCAAGCGCCTTGACTGATTTTGTGCGTCCAACAAAGAGAGGGATTACCAGATGCGGATATACAACGACATCGCGCAACGGCAAAAGCGGTAACAAACCGCTATCTGGACTATATGAAGGTAATAATTGTGCCATGTATAGACTTCCAAAATTAAGCTAAAAATAAGTAATAAACACTTATATAGCTGTTGATGGGGTTAATTCTTATGAGTTCAAGTGCTAGTTGATATTTAAGCACCAATTTAGCGACTTAAAAATAAATTTATAAGAAAAATAACGGGAATTTTATGAAAATATAAAAATAGTCTAGCGAGAAACAGACTATAGCAGGATGCAGTGATGCTACTTTAAAAAATTTAGCCCAACAGAACTAGAAGTTTGCTGGGCTAAATTCTGACATTTCATGTCGACTACTCTTAATGCATGAGGATAAAAGCCTAACCTGCAGCTTCTTCTGCCTTATCTTCATAAATCAAAATAGGCGGTGTATCACCGCGGATAACACCTTCATCGATCACTACTTTACTCAAGTTTTTTAATGATGGTAACTCATACATGATTTCGAGCAGAGAGTGCTCCATAATCGATCTCAAACCTCGCGCACCTGTTTTACGCTCCAAAGCCTTTTTCGCAATCAGTAATAACGCAGATTCCCTGAACTCGAGATCAACGCCTTCCATTTTGAACAGCTTGATATACTGTTTAGTCAGGGCATTTTTAGGTTCAGTCAGAATTGTCATTAATGCAGCTTCGTCTAGAGACTCAAGCGTAGCAACCACGGGCAAACGCCCAATAAACTCTGGAATCAAGCCAAACTTAATCAAATCTTCAGGCTCAACCTCTTTCAGAACCACCCCTACTTCGCGAGCATCAACCTTACTTTTCACGTCAGCGCCAAAACCAATGCCACCTTTTTCTGAACGCAGACGAATTACTTTTTCCAGGCCATCAAATGCGCCGCCGCAGATAAACAGGATATTTGTTGTATCAAGCTGTACAAATTCCTGATTAGGATGCTTGCGACCGCCTTGCGGTGGAATTGATGCTACAGTGCCTTCGATTAACTTAAGCAATGCTTGCTGAACACCTTCGCCTGATACGTCACGAGTAATTGAAGGATTGTCTGATTTACGTGAGATTTTATCTACTTCATCGATATAAACAATGCCGCGCTGTGCTTTCTCAATATCGTAATCACACTTCTGCAATAGCTTCTGCATGATGTTCTCAACATCTTCACCTACATAACCAGCTTCAGTCAATGTGGTAGCGTCAGCCATCACGAATGGTACATCGAGCAATCTTGCTAATGTTTGTGCCAGCAACGTTTTACCTGAGCCGGTTGGACCAATCAGTAGAATGTTACTTTTTGCGATTTCAACTTCATCTTTTTGACCGCCGTTAGACAAGTTGTTATGGCCCAAACGTTTATAGTGGTTATAAACTGCTACTGCCAGATTTTTCTTGGCTTGCGTCTGACCAATCACATATTGATCGAGTATTTTGCAGATTTCCTGAGGTGTCGGCAGATTCGTTTCAGTCGATTTTAATCCATCTGAACTTTGCACTTCTTCCTTGATGATGTCATTGCATAAATCAACACACTCATTACAAATGAATACTGAAGGTCCAGCAATTAACTTTTTAACTTCGTGTTGGCTTTTGCCACAGAAAGAGCAATAAAGTAATTTATCGTCGTCGGCTTTAGTAGCCATGAATGTAGTCCTATGTAAGTATTTTGCGACGGGAAGCCTAACACAGTCAGACCTCCCTACAAATTAGATGCAGTTACTATACTATCAATATAGTAACTTGTGCAATTATGCAGCTTCGTTGCGGCTACCGATAACTTTATCAATCATGCCGTAGGCAACTGACTGCTCGGCGCTCATGAAGTTATCGCGCTCAGTGTCACGATCAATCTCCTCAGCTGTTCTACCGGTATGATAGGCCAAGATATCGTTAAGTTTTGAACGCAAGTAGAGAATTTCTTTTGCGTGAATTTCAATGTCAGAAGATTGGCCCTGAAAGCCGCCAGAAGGCTGGTGAATCATGATGCGTGAGTTCGGTAAACTAAAGCGCTTGTCTTTAGCCCCGGCAGCTAATAAAAATGCGCCCATGCTGGCCGCCTGACCAATGCACAAAGTGCTTACATCAGGTTTAATAAACTGCATGGTGTCGTAGATTGACATGCCGGCAGTCACAGAACCGCCCGGCGAGTTGATATACAGATAAATATCTTTGTCCGGATTTTCAGCTTCCAGAAATAACAGCTGCGCAACCACAAGATTTGCAGACATATCATTTACCGGACCAACCAGAAATACCACACGCTCTTTCAGCAAGCGTGAGTAAATATCATATGAACGCTCGCCGCGACCACTCTGCTCAATCACCATTGGGATGTAACCCAACCCGCTTGGTGCTACATCAAACTGAGATTGCGGTTGCGGCATTATATTCATTAGGCAGTTCCCATTAAATCGTCAAACTTAACTTTTTTATCAGCTACTTTAGCTTGTGTAAGCACCCAGCTCACTGCATTCTCTTCAGTAGCCAAAGCCGCTGGCTCGTCAAGACGTTTTGGATCAGCATAATACCAAGTCACTACATCTGCTGGACGCTCAAAACTCTGTGAGAATACATCAACCATCGCACGTACTTGATCCGCATTTGCATGCAAACCGTTTTTATTGATCAATTCACCAAGCAGCAAACGCAATTTGCTGCTTCGCTTAGCCTGATCTTCAAACATTGATGGCTCAAGCCTGATGTTAGACATGTCTGCACCGCGTTGCTTCAAGTTTTGCTCGGTCGTTTGCATCATGCGGTTGATTTCAACTTCCAGAATTGCGTGTGGAATATCGAACTCTGAATTATCAACCAATGCCTGAAATACCTGCTCTTTCAGCTTAGCGCTTACGCGTTTAGCAACTTCTTGCTTCAGGCTTTCAGCGATTTCAGCCTTCATCTTCTCAACATCGCCATCTTCAATACCTAAACTCTTGGCAAAGTCTGCATCGATTTCAGGATATTTAGGTTGAGAAACGCTATTAAACGTAACCTCATAGGCCACTGTTTTACCAGCGATTTGAGCAGACTCATAGTCTTCAGGATAAGTAATGTCAAACTTTTTGCTCACGCCTGTTTTACCGCCGATCAATTCATCATCAAACGTTTTAACACGACCACCTTCACCAATCACCAGATCAATACCGGCTTCACCGGTTGATTCAACTTCTTGGCCATCCATAAATGCTTTCAGTGTCACATTGATGCGATCACCTTTTTTAGCGGCACGTTTAACTGGCTCGTAATTTACGCGCTGTTTAACCAGCACGTCTAATGTCTTTTTAACATCAGCATCAGCAATTTCAGTCACCGGGCGCTCGATCTTCACTTTAGACAAGTCGCCGATAACAACCTCAGGGAAAATTTCGAATGTTGCTGTGTACTCTAAAACTTCTGAAGCAGCATCGAAAGGCTTGTGCTGAATGTTTGGGAAACCTGCAACACGCAATTTGTTTTCTTCAACTGCATCACCGAAACTTTTTTCAACCGCACCAGAATAAATCTCATCACGTACTTGATTACCGTAGTGCTGACTTACCAGACCCATTGGCGCTTTACCTGGTCTAAAACCAGCAAATTTTGCCGTACGTGAAATTTGGTTTAATCGTTGTTTGATCTGTGCCTCTAGTGGCTGAAGTGGAACGCTGATAGTGATTCTGCGTTCGAGGTTGCCGAGGGTTTCAACATTCAGAGCCATGCTGTAGTTCCTAAAATTTTTAACTGCAAGCCATGAACAGATGCACTTAGAAAAGCCATCTTTATGACATGCTATTTAAAGTAAAGTTGGTGCGAAAGGAGAGACTCGAACTCTCACGCCTTGCGGCGCTGGAACCTAAATCCAGTGCGTCTACCAATTCCGCCACTTTCGCAGGTAGTGTACGGCTTACAAAAAATCAGCCGTTCGAATAATTCGCTATTGTATCTCAAGTTTTCAAATTCAGAAAAGACATAAAATAAAAAAGCTAAAAATTATTCAATGTGAGCACATTCTTTTAATGCGCCTTATCTTATCGATTATTATTGATTTCTGAAAATCTAGCAGTGCAGGTAATGATTGTGCGAGAATAACACTCAATCATTTAGACTTATTAAAAATTAAAAGCTGATCATCATGCAAAATACAATCAATCAAAATGAAATTAATATGTTACGTGCGGAGTTAGAACTCCTGATGCGTGAAAGACAGGCTTTACTCAAAATTGTCGGTATTGCTGCCGGGTTCATCGCAGAAATGGATAGTCACGAACTACCAATTTCGGCTGTAGAAGCCGCAGATTTGCTGGCGACTTCGATCAACAGCCTCAGTGAAGAAACGCTTCAGGATGCATTACACGCAGTACATGCCGAAATTATTGAATAAATAAATCCTCGCCAATAACGTTATCAAAATAGATCAATTATCTTGAGTAATTCTGTATATCTACATTTAAAAATAGCGCCAAAAGCCATCTTGCTTTCGCTAGTATGTTCAGCCCTCAGTGCCTGTAGCTTTCAGGAATATATTGCCAAACCGATAGATCCTGCAGCATTTACTCAAAAATTAGCAGATAAGCGTACCGATAATAATGAGTTTCACCAATACCTGATTAATAACGGCTACCCTTCACAAAGCCTACCTATTCAACAATGGAAATTAGATGACCTGATTCATTGTGCGCTATTCTTTAATCCAAATCTGGATACTGCGCGCGCGCAGTGGCGCAGTTCTCAAGCAGCACAACTGACTGCAGCAGAAAGGCGCCTCCCTACAATCAGTGGCCAATACTCCGATAGTAATAATGCTAATGATGAAATCAGCCCTTATGCCTATAGCTTCAGTATTGCAATACCTTTAGAAACGGCCAATAAACGTAATATTCGTATTGAAAGTGCCCAACACCTTACTCAAGCTGCCAAACTGAATATTGCACACACTGCCTGGCGATTGCGCAATGATGTAGCTAATACTTTCAACGAATATCAGGCTAATCGTCAACTAATAAACCTTATGCTGAAAGAACAAGTTTATCGACAAGCCATCGTTACCATGTTCCATAAGCGCATTGAGTTTGGCGAATCAGCGAACATTGAACTAATCAAATCTAAACTTCAGTTGCAGACACTTAATACTGAACTCGAATCCAGGCAGCGAAATCAGGCAGTATTGCTCGCAAGACTCGCAAATAACTTAGGGTTATCATTGGTCCAAGTTGAGCAAATGCAAATTAAAGACACTTTTAATACAAAACTGCTGAGCAACCCTGTCACAACTGATATACAAACCCGCGCATTGTTGAATAGGCTGGATATTCGCATGGCTTTAGAGCGCTACGCAGTCGCTGAAGCCAAAGTAAAACTGGAGATTGCGAAACAATATCCAGACATCACAATCAGCCCTGGCTACACCTACGAATTTGGAAATAAAATGTGGAACTTGGGCTTATCCAGCCTAATGACTTTTTTAACTAAAAATAAACTCGCGATTGCAGAAGCTACCCAGCTTCGTGAAGTCGAAGCCAAACAGTTCGATGCGCTGCAGTCCAATGTAATTTCTGAAGTTAACATTGCCAGTGCCAAATTAGTGCAGGCTATGCAGATGCTGGAGAACAAAAAAATTCTTTATCAGCAGCAACAAGCCAATACCAGCCGCATTGACGGCAGGCTGCGTGCCGGTGAAAGTGACAGACTTGAACTTACTTACACCAAACTTGAGGAAGTGATCGCTGAGCAGCATCTAGCTTTAGCATACTTCCAACTTGCTGCCAGCACAAGCGAACTGGAAAATGCAATTCAAGCACCACTGACTGATAGCAATATCACAAATGAAAAGATTGAAAACCTAACTACTACAAAATAAACATAGCATTAGCACCTTATAAAAAAGGTGCATTTAAAAAAATGACATTAACCGCAGACGCCAGGCGTCACTTTTTAAGCTCAATGGAAATTAAATAAAAATGAATCGTAAACTAACTATTATTATTGGCTTACAAGCATTTTTAATCGTGGTGCTATTTTGGGTGCTTGTGTTTTATGGCAAAGATGAGTTTGAAGCCATGACGCAGCAAACAGAAGAGGAAATTGAAACACCAAATCGTGTTGTAAATACTGATGGCATGACTATCATCCACATCAGCGAGGCAACGCAGAAACAAAGTGATATAAGCACCGGCTTGCTAAGATCAGGCACACATCAATCCAGTGTCAGCAGTTATGGCAGTGTAGTGAACATCAGCAGCCTGATTGACCTGCGTTCGCGCTATCTAGCCGCCAAGTCTGAAATTGAAGTATTACGCACCGCATTGTCGTATAACAAAAATGAGTTTACACGTTTGCAGGCACTCAATCAGGATGACAAAAACATCTCGGATAAAGTTGTGGCGACTGCGAAATCCAATATAAAAGCAGATGATGCAAAAATTGCTGCTGCTGAATCCAGCGCTAAAAATATTGCTGACAGCATGCGCCAAATGTGGGGTGATACACTCACTCAGCACGCGACCAGCCTTGATAAAAGTGCATTGCTGCAAAATCTTATTTCCAACCAGGAAGTACTGATCCAAATCACGCTTCCGTTCGACGCCGCTGAGCCTGCACAAAACACAGGCATCATGATTGCACCAACAGCAGCGCCGCAACAATCGATTCGCGCACTATATCTGTCCCGTGCTCCGGCAAGTAACGCCACGATACAAGGTAAAACTTATTTTTATCATGCAAAAACTAAAGAGTTGCGTGCAGGGATGCAGGTTAATGCGGTAAGTGCTACTTCTGCCAAAGCAAATGAAGGCGTTATTATTCCTAACTCAGCCATTATCTGGTACGCCGGGAAATCCTGGGTTTACAAAAAGACTGGAGATGAAAAGTTCAGTCGCATTCCGGTGAAAACTGATACAGAAATTGAAGATGGCTGGTTCTATCAAGGCAACCTGAAACCTAATGATGAAGTAGTCACCAGTGGCGCACAGCTGTTGCTTTCTGAAGAGTTCAAATCACAGATCACTAATGAAAACGATGACTAAATTGCTAAATTTAGGAGGAGTTTCAGTGAAGACTAATATGACGAAGCTATTTTATGTGGTAGCTAAAATGACAAACAACTTTAATAATAAAACCTTCGCTGTAGTGGAGACCAGCTAGTTATGATGTCAGCTTTAGTACGTTTCTCTATCCGTTTCAGCGGCGTCATCATCGGCTTGGCTACACTGGTGGTTTTATATGGATTTTATAGCTTATCCCGTAGCAACCTGGATGTGTTTCCTGAATTTGCTCCTACGCAGATCGTCATTCAGACTGAGTCTCCGGGGCTTTCAGCTGAGCTGGTTGAAAGTCTGGTAACCCAACGCATTGAAACCAGCATTGCAGGCACAGTAGGTATCGCCAGCATGCGCTCGCAATCTATTCCCGGCCTGTCTATTGTCACGATTATTTTTGGTGAAAAGACTGATATTTACCGCAACCGTCAGGTCATTGCAGAACGCTTATCTACACTCAACAACAAATTACCTCAGGGCATTACCCCTAACATTACCCCGCTCACCTCGTCTGCCAGTACGGTGCTTGGTTTCGGTGTTACCTCTGAAAGCCGTAGCCTTACTGAATTAAGAACGCTGGTTGACTGGACCATTGTGCCGCACTTGATGGCAATTCCAGGCGTTGCCGATGTCAATGTGTTTGGCGGTAAAGTGCGGCAGTTTCAGGTGCAGGTTGAGCCTGAAAAAATGATCAAATATGGCATTACTTTATTGCAGGTTGAACAGGCTGTAAAGAAAGCTACCGGCGTACGTGGCAATGGTTTTATTGAAAACAAGAATCAGCGTATTGTCATCAACACAGAAGGTCAGGCCACCACACCTGAAAAACTGGCAATGGCTGCCGTGCTGCACAGAAATGGCCAAACCATCAGGCTAGGTGATATCGGCAAAGTGGTTGAAGGCTCAGCACCATCTATCAGCGCTGCGGCTATTAATGAAGAAACCGGAGTATATCTGTCCGTACAAGGTCAATTAGGCGCAAATACGCACGGTGTAACGCTGGCGATCGAAAAAGCACTGCATGAACTTAAACCGACACTTCAAGCTGAAAAAGTAACGCTGCATGAAGGCTTATTCAGGCCGGCGAACTTTATTGAAGTGGCAATCAAAGGCGTGCGTACCGACATTCTGATCGGTTCGGTGCTGGTAATCACGGTACTTTTCCTGTTTTTATTCAATGTGCGTACGGCGTTTATTTCAGCCACGGCAATCCCCCTCTCCCTGCTCACCGCTATTGTAGTCATGAGTTACTACAATATCGGGCTTAACATCATGGTATTGGGTGGTCTGGCCATCGCACTCGGTGAAGTAGTCGATG
>JBFZCQ010000202.1:0-6041 GCA_041307905.1 Methylotenera sp. | reverse complement strand
TGCAATTGTTAAGTAATTTCGTAAACTGGTCGCCTAGCTAGGCATTGCTTCTAGGCGCTAGTTAAATTTATTGACACCAGTTTTTTATTATTCACTATTTTTTTGTTTATTACATTAAATTTTCATTATGTTAATTATTCCAGCAATTGATCTCAAAGACGGCCAGTGCGTCAGACTAAAACAAGGCTTAATGGAGGAATCGACCGTATTCTCCGAAGACCCAGGTGCGATGGCACGTCATTGGGTAGATCAGGGTGGTAAACGACTGCATCTGGTTGACCTGAACGGTGCATTTGCCGGCAAGCCGGTTAATGAAGGCGCCATCAAATCTATCGTGAGCGCGGTTGGCGGCGATATACCGATTCAACTCGGCGGCGGTATCCGTGATTTGGAAACCATAGAACGCTATCTAGATAATGGCATTGATTATGTGATTATCGGTACTGCGGCAGTAAAAACACCGGGATTTCTGCACGAAGCATGTTATGCATTCCCCGGTCAGATTATGGTGGGTTTGGATGCCAAGGATGGCAAAGTTGCCATTGATGGCTGGTCAAAACTGACAGGTCATGACGTGATTGATCTCGCTAAGAAATTTGAAGATTATGGTGTGAATGCAATTGTTTACACAGATATAGGTCGTGACGGTATGCTCTCCGGTGTAAATATAGAAGCTACAGTTGCTTTAGCGCAGGCACTGACGATTCCGGTCATTGCATCGGGTGGCGTAACGAATCTGGATGATGTCAGAAAACTTTGTGCAGTTGCCAGTGAAGGTATCATTGGCACCATTACCGGTCGTGCAATATACGAAGGTACGCTCGACTTTGCTGCGGCGCAGAAACTTGCAGATGAGTTAAGTTAATGGAGTGTATCTAAATGGGTTTGGCAAAACGCATTATTCCTTGCCTCGATGTAACCAATGGCCGTGTTGTAAAAGGCGTAAATTTTCTTGAGTTGCGAGACGCAGGTGACCCTGTTGAAATTGCTAAGCGTTACGATGACCAAGGTGCTGATGAGCTGACCTTTCTCGATATTACTGCAAGCTCAGATAACCGCGGTTTGATCCTGCACATTATTGAAGAAGTGGCGAGCCAAGTATTTATTCCGCTGACAGTAGGCGGTGGTGTGCGTGAGGTTGAAGATGTGCGTCGCTTGTTGAATGCTGGTGCCGATAAGGTGAGTATCAACACAACTGCAGTGCTGAACCCGCTGATGGTGAAAGCTGCCGCTGATCGCTTCGGCTCGCAGTGTATCGTTGTGGCAATTGATGCCAAAAAAGTAGACAACCAGCCGTTTAAGTGGGAGGTATTTACTCATGGTGGCCGTAAAGCCACCGGTCTGGATGCCGTGAAGTGGGCTGAATATATGGTGAGCCTGGGAGCCGGAGAATTGCTTGTTACCAGCATGGATAGGGATGGCACAAAAATCGGTTTCAACAACTCGCTAAATAAAGCAATCAGTGATGCGGTTGAAGTGCCGTTAATTGCCTCTGGCGGTGTAGGTAACCTGCAGCATCTTGTTGATGGTGTAAAAGAAGGCGGTGCTGATGCTGTGCTTGCAGCCAGCATATTCCATTATGGTGAATATACTGTGAGAGAAGCTAAGGAATATATGGCAAAACACGGTATAGAAGTGAGACTTTAAGTTGGCAAATAAAACGAATTGGCTGGATGCAGTTAACTGGGATTTAAATGGCCTAGTGCCCGTGATTGCACAAGAACATGATACAGGTGATGTTGTAATGTTTGCCTGGATGAATCGTGAGTCCTTGCAGCTGAGTTGGGATACAAAGCAAGCTGTTTACTGGTCACGTTCGCGCAATAGATTATGGCGCAAAGGTGAAGAGTCGGGTCATGTGCAGAAAATTCATGAAATTCGTCTTGATTGTGATGAAGATGTGGTTTTGCTGAAAATAGAACAAGTTGGCGGTATCGCCTGTCATACTGGTCGTCATAGCTGTTTCTTCAAGAAATTGGAAAATGAAAACTGGCTGGTTGATCAGCCGGTAATCAAAGATCCGCAAGAGATTTATAAACATGAGTAATTCAATGAATGATGTTCTAGATAGGTTATCTGACTTGCTGGAGCAGCGCAAATTTGCCGATCCTGCATCGTCATATGTTGCCAAGCTCTATGCCAAAGGCATGGACAGTATCCTGAAAAAAATCGGTGAAGAGGCGACTGAAACGGTTATTGCAGCTAAAGGCGGTAATAAAGAGGAAATCATCTATGAAACTGCTGACTTATGGTTTCATACGCTGGTCATGCTGGCAAAAGCTGACTTGAAGCCATCGGATGTACTGGCGGAGTTGGCGAGACGCGAAGGGTTGTCTGGTATCGACGAAAAAAATGCCAGATCAAAGGAATAGAGAGGCGAAAATGAGCGCAGATTGTATTTTTTGCAAAATTGTCAGAGGTGAAATTCCTTCAAAGAAAATTTATGAAGATGACGATATTATTGCCTTTCATGACATACATCCTATTACCAAGACCCATTTCCTGATTGTTCCTAAATTGCATGTCGAAAGTTTGATTACTTGTGATGCCCGACATCAGGCCTTATTAGGTGAAATTTTATTACTTGCTCCACAGCTGGCTAAAAAACAGGGTTTGAAAGGTTTTCGCACCATGATTAACACCGGGCGCGAAGGTGGTCAGGAAGTTTTTCATTTGCATGTGCACGTGTTTGGCGGCGGTGAGTCGTTACCAAGAACTTAGCATTATGAGTTGCCTACATTATTAAGGAGAGCATCATGGGGTCATTTAGCATTTGGCATTGGTTGATTGTTTTGGTGGTAGTGGTGCTGATATTCGGTACAAAAAAACTGCGTAATCTAGGTGGTGATGTCGGTGGTGCTGTTAAAGGATTTAAAGATGCAATGAATGAAGAAAAGAATGCTTCTGATGTCATATCGGCTGGGGAGGCTACTAATAAACCTAAAGAATCTCTGGTCATTGAGTCAAAAGCTGTTGAAGTTCCGGCAGTAAAGGCCCCTGCTAAAAAACGAACTCCAACTGCAAAAAAACCTGCTACTGCTGCAAAGCCCGCCGCTAAAAAAGCTACTGCAGCTAAATCTGCCGCAGATAAACCTAAAGCACCTGTGAAAAAATCTTCGGCAGTTAAATCAAAAGCTGAGGCTTGATTTTTGAGCCAGGGTAAAAGTTATTTTCTGTTATCCATTTATTTGGCTTTAGTATCTAACCGTGTTTGATATTGCCTTTTCTGAACTGGTGGTGATTGCAATCGTTGCACTAATTGTGATTGGGCCGGAAAAATTGCCTAAAGTAGCGCGTACACTAGGCGCCGTGACAGGTCTTATGCAGAAATATATGACGCAGATCAAGGAAGAAGTCAATCGTGAATCACGCTTCGCTGAACTGCAGAAGCTTCAGGAAGAAATAAAGTCGGCAGGCAGTACTGCGCAGCAAAATCTGCAATCCGGTGTGAATGCTATTGAGCAGGACTTGCAAATTGCTGAAGCAGTCAACACTGCGCATGGATTTATTCCCAATACCGAATCTATACCAACTAAAGAACAGCTTTAGCACGTGACCCCTACCGAAAACTTCATTTCACATTTAATCGAATTGCGTACCCGGTTGTTACGTATTGTCATAGGTTTGGTTGTTGTTTTTGTTGCACTATTTCCATTTGCTAATAATATTTATACATTGCTCGCTGCGCCTTTGTTGACCAAGTTGCCGATGGGCGGGCAGATGATTGCTACCGGCGTTACCACACCATTCTTTGTGCCGATGAAGGTGGCGATGATGGCAGCATTTCTGATCTCGCTGCCACACACGCTTTACCAGGTTTGGGCTTTTGTAGCACCAGGCTTGTATACGCATGAAAAGAAATTCATGATCCCGATGATCATTTTCAGCAGCTTTTTATTTCTACTGGGGATGTCTTTTGCCTATTTTCTGGTATTTCCGGTTGTATTCGGGTTTATCGTCGGTACCGCACCGGAGGGTGTAGCTGTAATGACTGACATCGGCAATTATCTCGACTTTGTTATGACCTTGTTTTTTGCATTTGGGCTGGCGTTTGAAGTGCCAATTGCAGTGGTCATGGCAGTTCGTTTTGGCTGGGTGGATATCGCTGCACTCCGTGAAGCACGAGGTTATGTAGTAGTAGCGGCATTTGTCATTGGTGCGATATTTACGCCGCCCGATATTATTTCTCAATTCATGCTGGCAGTGCCAATGTGGCTGTTGTATGAATTGGGTATTATTGTAGCGATATTCATCAAGCAGAAAGCCACGCCGACAATTCAGCCGCCGTCTTTATAGCCTGTTTATTCAATAACTCTTACTCAATTACCACTTCAGATGGTTTAGGCCGCTTGCCAATCACGATCGAAATATTAATAATAGCCTCC
The DNA here is from genome assembly GCA_041307905.1 of Methylotenera sp. Lineage (GTDB taxonomy): Bacteria > Pseudomonadota > Gammaproteobacteria > Burkholderiales > Methylophilaceae > Methylotenera. The sequence continues at coordinate 1,656 of JBFZCQ010000202.1, read as the reverse complement.
GCGCGGGCAATCTGAACAGTTGCGCGCTGATTTGGTTTCAGCGCTGCAATTAGATTAAGCATGGTGCCACTGTCAATTACCGGTTTGCCTTCAATTGCCAACAAAATATCACCGGCACGTAAACCGGCTTTGTCAGCGGGGCTATTGCGCAGCACGCCGGCAATCAATGCACCTTCTGGTCGTTTTAACCGGAACGATTCTGCAAGTTCAGGCGTGATGTCCTGTGCCTCGATACCAATCCAGCCACGGGTTACGTTACCTTGTGCCACGATTTGTTCAGTCACCTGGCGTGCTAAAGTTGCAGGTATTGCAAAACCAATACCCATTGAACCTCCGCTACGTGAATAGATTGCACTGTTAATCCCTACCAGATTACCTTCGGTATCGATTAATGCACCACCAGAATTACCGGGGTTAATTGAAGCGTCTGTCTGAATAAAATTTTCATAGATGTTAATGCCAAGGTGTGTGCGGCCAAGTGCACTGACTATGCCCTGGGTGACGGTCTGGCCAACACCGAAAGGATTGCCTATGGCCAATACAACATCGCCGACGTTAAGTTTGTCTGAACTGGCAAACGTAATTGCCGGTAAGTTGTCTGCATCTACTTTGATGAGTGCCAAATCAGTATCGGGATCGGTACCGACTACTTTGGCAGAAAGCTTGCGCCCGTCTGACAATGCCACTTCAATTGCATCGGCAGTGGCAATGACATGGTTGTTGGTTAAAATCAAGCCTTTGGCGCTGACTATAACGCCGGAACCCAAGCTGTTTTCCGGTTGTGATGGAGTCTCGAGATCATCGAATTGGTCGCCAAAGAAATGCCGGAATACCGGATCGTCCAAGAATTTTTCATGCGGATTTGCAATGGGTGCTTTGCTGGTAAAAATATTGACTACAGAAGGCATCGCTTTTTTTGCTGCATGGCGGTAAGAGCCTGTAGGTGCGGCCTCTGGTAATTTTTCATTCTGATTAACGACTAGTGTATTTTCTTTCTGATTCAAAAAATCAGGATTGAAAATGCGTAATACAAACAGCAATGCCATGCACACGGTCGCCGTTTGTGCAAAAATGAGCCATATTCTTTTATGCAGCGAATTATTCATAAAGTTTGATGTAAAAATTCATTAATTAGGATATCGGGTCACCGCAATTAAAAAACAATAGCACACATTTTAAAGGTCAAAATCCATGGTGAAACTCAATGAGTTAACACATTATACCCAACAACTCATGCACGTTGAGCGTTTCAAAGATTACTGTCCAAACGGGCTGCAGGTCGAGGGTCGGCAAGAAATACGAAAGATTGTATCCGGAGTTACAGCGAGCATGGCTTTGCTAGAAGCTGCACACATAGCAAATGCTGATCTGGTGCTGGTGCATCATGGCTATTTCTGGCGTAACGAGGATGCCAGAATTATAGGAATAAAACGCAACCGCATTGCATATCTTATGAAAAATGATTTGAATCTGATGGCTTATCATTTACCGCTGGATGCACATGCCGAGTTTGGTAATAACGTACAGCTCGGCAAGTTGCTTGGTTTTAATGCTGTTGATTATGCAGGTGACGAAAACTTAGTCGCTTATGCAGAGCTTGAAACTTCAATAATGTTAGGTGACCTCATGTTGCTCATTGAAAATTGCCTGCAGCGA
>JBFZCQ010000201.1:0-4237 GCA_041307905.1 Methylotenera sp. | reverse complement strand
ATGGAGCATCACAGCATGATGCAGCGCGGCATCAAGGTCTCGTCAGAAGATGTCTGGAATAATGTCTACTATGTGTTGGCGGCAAAAGTGCTGGATCCGCAATTTCAGGGGCAAACCAAAGAGAAGCTGACCAATCGTGACGCGATGAAGATGGTTGCTACTGCAGTGAAGCCACTTATGGAAAACTGGCTGACCCAGAATATGGATCATGCAAAGCGGATCTCTGACCTGGTGAACCGTTCTGCTGCGGCCCGTAATAAATCTACACAGAAAATCGAAAAGCGTAAGACCAGCGGCATCAATCTCATGCCGGCAAAACTTACTGACTGCGAAGCGGCAGGCACGATGGAGGCAGAACTGTTTCTAGTAGAAGGTGACTCAGCTGGCGGTAGCGCGAAGATGGGGCGTAACAATGAATTCCAGTCTTTATTACCGTTGCGCGGCAAGGTGTTAAACACCTGGGAAGTTGATGCAGGGCGCATATTTGCCAACTCTGAAGTGCATGATATTTTTGTGGCACTCGGTATTGAGCCGCATACGCTCAAAGATAACCCTGACTTTTCAGGCCTGCGCTATGGCAAGTTATGTATTTTGTCGGATGCCGACGTCGATGGCTCCCACATTCAGGTGCTGCTGCTCACCATGCTGTTGAGGCACGCGCCTAAATTGATTGAGCGTGGCCATGTGTATATCTCGCAACCACCGCTGTACCGCATTGATGTGCCCGCTCATGGCAAGAACAAGCCCTTGCGTAAAATTTATGTGTCAGATGATGCCGAGAAAATATCCACGATTGAAAAACTCAAACGTGAAGGCATTGCTGAAGAAAGACTAGGCATTCAGCGTTTTAAAGGCCTTGGTGAAATGAATCCGGAGCAATTGTGGGAAACCACGTTATGCCCGGATACGCGTCGTCTGGTGCAGGTACGTCTGCCAGAAGGCGAAGTGGAGGGTGCGCTTAAAATGTTTGATATGCTCATGGCAAAAAATGAGTCGGCAGCCAGAAAAGAATGGATGGAGCGTCGTGGCAATGATGTGGAGGCAGATGTTTAATGGATATCAGTATGCAAGATAATAATAATGAAGAAAATGCAGTACCGATTGGGGAATATGCAGAGGAAGCCTATCTGGCCTATGCCGTTTCTGTAGTAAAGGGGCGTGCGCTTCCCTCAGTAGAAGATGGCCAGAAACCGGTACAGCGCCGTATCTTGTATGCGATGAAAGAAATGGGGCTGGTGGCAGGTGTTAAGCCGGTAAAATCAGCGCGCGTGGTCGGTAATGTGTTGGGTATGTACCATCCGCATGGTGACAGCTCCGCGTATGAAGCTGCCGTGCGTCTGGCGCAGGACTTTACGCTGCGATACCCTTTGATTGATGGACAGGGCAACTTCGGTTCGCGTGACGGCGATGGCGCTGCTGCAATGCGTTACACCGAGATGCGTTTATCACCGATCGCGGATTTGCTACTGTCTGAAATTGACCGTGGTACTGTTGATTTTCAGAGTAACTACGATGGTGCATTCCAGGAGCCGGTTATGCTGCCGGCTCGCTTGCCGATGATGTTATTGAACGGTGCTTCGGGTATCGCTGTGGGTATGGCGACTGAGATGGTGCCGCATAACATGCGTGAAATCGCAAACGCGGTGCTGCATATTATGGATAACCCAAATTGCACCACGGCTGAGTTTATGCAGCATGTGCCAGGGCCGGACTTTCCCGGTGGCGGTCAGCTCATTACACAAACTGCAGATATTCTCTCCACCTATGAAACCGGTCGCGGTTCCTTAAGGCTGCGGGCCAGATGGATTGTCGAGCCGATGGCGCGCGGACAGTGGCGTATCATCATCAATGAATTGCCGCATGGGGTTTCCGTAGAAACGATACAGGATGAAATCCTCGCTATATCTAACCCCAAGCCAAAAAAAGACAAAAAGACTATAGATCAGGACCAATTGCTGATAAAACAATCTGCCTTGAGCATGATTGATACAGTAAAAAGCGAAGGCAAGAAAGATGTTCGCCTGATCATCGAACCCAAGACCAGTAAGGTTTCCAGTGATGAGTTAATGGCATTCCTGCTACTGCATACCAGCCTCGAAGTGTCGTGCCCGGTCAATATGGTGATGATTGGTACCGATGGTCTGCCCGCACAGAAAGGTATGGTGACGATTCTTAAAGAGTGGATTGCATTCCGCCTCAATGTTGTGCGCAGACGCTGCCAGTTTGACTTGGACAAAATTAATAAACGTATCCATATTCTGGAAGGGCGCATGATTGCCTTCTTGCACATTGATGAAGTGATTAAGGTCATCCGCAATTCAGATGAACCGAAAACTGATTTGATTGCCGCTTTTCAGCTCACTGAAATACAAGCGGAAGACATTCTGGAAATCCGACTGCGTCAGCTAGCGAGGCTGGAAGGCTTTAAGATTGAAAAAGAACTCAAAGATTTACGCGAAGAAGCTGATGGCTTACAAACCATCTTGGGCAGCGATACGAAACTACGTAAGCTGACTGCAAAAGAAATCAAGCAGGATGCCGAGAAGTATGGCGATGAGCGTCGTACCTTGATTGAGCCGGTTGAGCGTGTGCAGGGTGGCCAAAAAGCCTTTGTGGTCGATGAACCGGTAACCATTCTGTTGTCCAAAAATGGCTGGGTCAGGGCTAGGCAAGGGCATGGCATAGAGCGTGACGCAATTACCTGGAAAGCGGGTGATGGTGAGTTTGCCGTGATTGAAACGCGCACGGTTCTGCCGATTGTACTGCTGGATACAAATGGCCGATGCTATGCATTTGATGCGTCAACAGTACCTGGAGGTAAAGGTGACGGCATACCTGTCAGTTCGATCATTGAAGTACAGAACGGCGCTAAATTAGTCCATGCACTTTCCGGTAAAGATGATGATAGGTACTTGTTCACGACATCGAATAGCTTCGGATTCGTTGCGCCGCTGAAAGGCCTCGTGGCGAGACCCAAAGCCGGTAAAGCTTTCATGAAGCTGGAAGATAATGCGATTATCCTTCAGCCAATTAAGCTGGATGAAAGGACGCATGTTGCGGTTACCTCGTCTGAGAATAAGCTATTAGCATTCCCCGTCAGCGAAGTTAATGAGTATCCCAATGGTGGCAAAGGTGTGCGCATGATGGATATTCCGGATAAAGCATCATTATCCCGCGTTGAACTGTGTGACGGCCTATCAGTGACTATTTTAGTTAAAGGGAAGCCTAAAGTCATTGAAGGTGAAGCTTTAGCTAAATATCTGCTGAAACGTGCCAGAAAAGGCCATGCGGTACAGGATAGCAAGCCTGTGGTGAAAAAACAGCCAAGTCTCTTTTAATTTCTATGGGCCAACAACATAACGCCTGTGGCGAAGTTTGCTGAAAGCCAGTGGATTGAAAAGCATCGTTAATTATATCCCGTTACTTGAGGCGGGGTGACTAGCATCTGGAGTATTAGATTTGATTGGAACCCCGTCCCAATGGGTAGTCAAGCATACAGCACTAATCCATAAAGGTGGCAGGGTGCTGGATCTTGCTTGTGGCAGTGGTCGTCATGCTATTTGGCTTGCCGGGCAAGGTTATCAGGTTGATGCGATTGATCGAGATACTCAAGCTGTGGCTGATATGCAAGGCATGCCTAATATTAACGTAAGTATCATTGATATCGAGACGGGTGATTGGCCTGCAACAAATCAACGGTATGATGGAATAGTAGTCAGCCGATATTTGTTTCGGCCATTGTTAAGCACGCTTGCCCAAATGCTTAACCCTGATGGCGTGTTGATTTATGAAACATTCATGCTAGGGAATGAGCATTACGGCAGACCAAGCAACCCGGATTACCTTTTACTGCCTGATGAGCTTCTGTCGGTTTATGCGCCATTATTGAAAATATACGCATTTGAGCAAGGCAAGGTTGATGATCCTGTTCCGGCGGTAATGCAACGCATTTGTGGAATTAACAGTAAGGTTTAGCATTGCCGGCCTTTTGAGAGATCAATTAAAATGTCTTTTGTTGATCTATTGAAAGGCTGATATGTATTTAATCAAATTGGATATTTTTCATATGTTGAGCCGGCAATGATTTACAGCTTTTAATGATTTAGTTAAACAGTTGAGCGTTTTTCGCTGTCGAGAGTATTATTGGCTAACAAGGCCAATTGCAGGCGATCGTTGACCTTCAGTTTTTGGAAAATGACTGATAGATGGACTTTTACAGTACGATCTGCAATATTGA
>JBFZCQ010000200.1:0-5963 GCA_041307905.1 Methylotenera sp. | reverse complement strand
CGGTGAGCTTTTGCATGTGAATGGAGCCGATTTTCAACGCATTGGACATTTACTTCCACTGCCCTTAGTTGGAGGGGACCGCGCGGCGCAAGAGCCGTGGCGTATGGCTGCAGCAGTGCTACATGAATTGGGGCGTAATAGTGAGATTACTCAACGATTCGCGAGCCGCCCCGCCGCTGCTACTGTTGCTTTAATGCTGCAACGAAACTTCAATTGTCCACTTACATCCAGCATGGGGCGCGTGTTTGATGCAGCAGCCGGCCTGCTTGGTCTGTGCGAGACCATGACGTTTGATGCGGAAGCCGCTATCGCATTGGAGCAGGCAGCGATGCGTTATATCGATACCCACGGCTGGCCCCCTGCCCTAAAAAATGGTTGGGAAATCAATCAGTATGGCGTTTTAAACCTTTTGCCGACGCTGTTATACTTAGCTCATGCGCAGAATGCCGGACTTGATATTGAATTTGATGTTGACTATGGCGCAGCAATTTTTCATGCAACATTGGTTGCAGCATTAGCTGATTGGCTAGAGCAAGCATCGCAGCGTACAAGTCTCACTCATATTGCTTGTGGCGGTGGGTGTTTTTTCAATCAATTGCTAAGAATTGAACTGCATCGTCAGTGCAATTTACGCGGGCTAACGATGTTCACTGCTCAAACCATTACGCCAGGGGATGGCGCTATTGCGCTGGGGCAGGCGTGGATTGCTACAAGAAAAATATTGTGAGCGATAAATTTGTAATTTAGAAGTTTTATAAAAGGGTATTTTTATGTGTTTAGCCATACCTGCCTGTATCGTAGAATTACTTCCTCACGATATGGCGCGCATTGATCTTGATGGTGTGCGCAAAGAAATATCACTGTCATTAGTCGAAGATGCAAAAGTGGGGGACTACGTCATTGTGCATGTTGGCTATGCCCTGCAATTGCTTGACCCTGAAGAAGCCGCGCAAACTTTGTCTTTATTTGCAGAACTGGCCAGTCAGGCATGAAATATGTAGATGAGTTTCGCGATGGCGCACTCGCTCAAAACTTGGCTACAAGTATCTTAAAAGAAGCGCAGCCAAACCTTACCTACCGTTTGATGGAATTTTGCGGCGGGCATACCCATGCATTGTCACGCTATGGTCTGCTTGGCATGCTTCCCGCCAATGTGCAGATGATTCACGGCCCAGGTTGTCCGGTTTGCGTGTTGCCGATTGGACGTGTGGACTTGGCGATTCGATTGGCACTTGAGCATGATGTAATCTTATGCAGCTATGGCGATTGTTTGCGCGTGCCAGCCTCCAACCAGATGTCCTTACTTAAAGCCAAAGCACTTGGTGGTGATGTGCGCATGGTTTATTCTGCACTTGATGCGCTTAAAATTGCCACTAATCATCCAACACGGCAAGTTGTATTTTTTGCCATTGGTTTTGAGACTACCACGCCGCCGACCGCCAGTATTATTCGTCAGGCAAAGGCGGCTGGGCTGAAGAATTTTTCTGTGTTGTGTAATCATGTACTGACGTTACCTGCCATGGAAGCTATTTTGACGCAGCCGGGTGGCTTTCCATTGCAAGGTCTAGTTGGCCCTGCACATGTTTCAACGGTAATTGGTAGCAAACCTCATCAATCCATTACCACGCGCTTTCAGATGCCGATTGTGATTTCCGGTTTTGAGCCACTGGATTTGCTGCAAGGTATTCTCATGTTGCTACGACAAGTGAATGAAGGCCGCGCTGAAGTCGAAAATGAATTTACACGTGCAGTGACGCCTACGGGCAACCTTAAGGCGCAAGCATTGGTAGACGAAGTGTTTGAAGTACGCGAGTCATTTGAGTGGCGCGGTTTGGGTTCGCTGCCGGCTTCCGGTTTAAAAATACGCGCAGCCTATGCCGAATTTGATGCTGAGCTACGTTACCCGGATTTAATTTACGCTAATGTGCCTGACCATAAAGCCTGCGAATGCGGCGCCATTTTGCGTGGAGAAAAACGCCCACAGGATTGCAAGATTTTCGGCACTATTTGTACACCGGATAACCCAATCGGCTCGTGCATGGTTTCGTCTGAAGGCGCTTGTGCGGCGCATTATACTTATGGCCGTTTTTCAGAATCAGGAACGGCTAAAATTAATGTTTCAGGATTGAGCAGATTGCATGAGTAAAGCAAAAAATATCTATGCCCGTCCGCTTGACCTTAAGCATGGACGTGTGAACATGACGCATGGCAGTGGCGGCAGAGCCTCGGCACAGTTAATTGAAACCGTATTTTCTGCCGCATTTGATAACGAATATCTACGGCAGGGCAACGATGGTGCGGTGTTGCCGTTACCACCAGCCAACAGCCGTTTAGTGATGTCTACCGACGCACATGTAGTGTCACCATTATTTTTCCCAGGTGGTGATATTGGCAGCTTGTCTGTTCATGGCACGGTTAATGATGTTGCCATGTTGGGCGCACGCCCACTGTGGCTTTCTGCTAGTTTCATTCTGGAAGAAGGCTTTGCTTTAAGTGATTTACTGCGCATTGTGAACTCAATGGCACAGGCAGCCAAAGTCGCAGGGGTGGCAATTGTGACTGGCGATACTAAAGTCGTTGAGCGCGGCAAAGGAGATGGTGTGTATATTTCCACCACTGGTGTAGGTTATGTGCAAGGCACCATCGCGCCATCCGGCAATCGTGCACTTGCAGGTGATGTAATTTTGCTCTCTGGCACCATCGGCGACCATGGTATGGCGATCATGTCGCAACGTGAAGACTTGCAATTTGAGTCAGCAATTGAGTCAGACAGTGCAGCATTACATGAACTAGTGGCCACTATGCTGGCAACTGGCGCTGATATCCATGTGCTACGTGATCCGACGCGTGGTGGTTTAGCTACAACCTTGAACGAAATTGCGCGTCAATCAGGTGTGGGAATTGTGCTTAATGAAGACGCTATTCCAGTACATCCACAAGTGGCAGCAGCCTGCGAGTTTTTGGGATTAGACCCGCTTTATATTGCCAATGAAGGTAAGTTGATTGCTATTTGTGCGGCAACAGATGCAGAAAAGCTGCTCAACGCCATGCGAGCGCATCCTTTAGCACAATTTTCCGCTCTAATTGGCAACGTGATAGCAGATGACGCTTGTTTTGTGCAAATGAAAACCAAGCTTGGCGGCAGGCGGATGGTGGATTGGCTTAATGGGGATCAATTGCCGAGGATTTGTTAAACCAGATTTTCGATTAGACGATTTTGCATCTATTTGATTGTGAACTTGCCTATTTTGCGTCTTTCACGTAGACCATTACGCCATAATAAACAAGGTTGCAAAGAATATACATTAACAGTCAAACTGCGGCATCATGCTGATGGTTTGCTGTTAACGAGATCAGAACCGGTTTATTTACGCCTTAACCAATACTGACTGAACCTTCCATATTTCATCGGCATATTCTCGAATGGCGCGATCAGATGAAAATCGACCAATGTGCGCCACATTAAGAATAGACATATTAGTCCAGCTTCTCGTGTCAAGGTATTGATTACCTACGTAATCCTGGCAATCTAAATAAGCGCGGTAGTCAGCACACACCAGATACGGATCCTGTGTGCGCAGATTATTGGTAAGCGGCGCGAACAGTTGCCGATCACCATGAGAAAATAAGCCAGAGTCGATAAGATCTAAAGCATGCCGCAGTTCTAAATCGCCTTCCACAACACGCCAGGGTTGATAACCTGCGATCAATCGCTCTTGCACCTGTGTAGCGGTCATACCAAATAGAAAGAAGTTTTCTTCACCCACAGCTTCACGTATCTCAACATTTGCACCATCGAGCGTACCAATAGTCAGTGCACCATTCATTGAAAACTTCATGTTGCCAGTACCCGAGGCCTCTTTGCCCGCGGTAGAAATCTGCTCGGACAAATCTGCGGCGGGATATATATGCTGAGCATTCTTGACGTTGAAGTCAGGCAGAAAAATCACCTTTATCGTCTGGTTGACTTGTGGATCGTGATTAACAATCCCGGCTACCGAATGAATCAGTTTGATAATCAATTTGGCCATGTAATAACCTGGCGCAGCCTTGCCGGCGAAGATGAATGAGCGCGGAGCAATGCTCAGATTTGGGTTGGCTTTAAGACGATTATACAGGCTAATGATATGCAGCAGGTTGAGGTGCTGGCGCTTATACTCGTGGAAACGCTTGGCCTGAACGTCGAACATAGAAGCAGGATCTACGCTAATGCCGGTGACCTGACCAATGTGGTCCGACAATTGATACTTGGCGTTAAGCTTGACTTGGCGCCAGCGCAATTGGAAGTCGGTATCGTTGGCCAAGGGTTGCAAATGCTTCAGCAAATCCATGTTACATAGCCAGCTACCACCAACGACGTCTTCAATCAACTTTGTCAGCGGACGATTGGCCAGAGCAATAAAACGGCGTGGGGTAACACCATTGGTTTTGTTACTGAACTTTTCTGGCCAAAGTTCATGAAAGTCGTGCATCACTGTCGTTTTTAGCAAGTTGGTATGTAGAGCCGCAACACCATTGATTGCAAAGCTGCCTACGGCGGCAAGGTGCGCCATACGCAAGCGCTGGTTTTCTCCATCAGCAATCAGCGACATACGACTGATACGTTGTTCATCGCCTAGAAACTTCATGCGCACTTCATCAAGAAAGTGCTGATTGATTTCGTAAATTATTTCGAGATGACGCGGTAAAACACGTTTTAACAGGTCCAAAGACCAGGTTTCCAATGCTTCTGGCAATAAAGTGTGATTGGTATAGGCAAAGCTACTGCGGGTAATGTCCCACGCTGATTCCCAGCTAAAAGCATGCTCATCTACCAGAAGGCGCATCAACTCTGGTATTGCGATGGCGGGATGAGTGTCGTTAAGCTGGGCAACAAACTTCCATGGAAAGAGGGCTAGATTTCCCAAATCGCGCAAAACAATACGCACCATATCCTGCAAGGAGCAGGAAACAAAGAAATACTGCTGCTTTAATCGCAATTCCTTACCCATTTCGGAGTCGTCGTTAGGATAAAGCACTTTGCTAAGGTTCTCAGCTACGACCTTGTCTTCCACCGCACCGTGATAATCGCCCATATTGAAGCTCTGAAAATCGAAAGAAGTGTGTGCCTCAGATTTCCACAGTCGCAATAAGTTTGTAGTGAGTACACCATAGCCAAGAATAGGCGTATCGTAAGCTACACCATAAACCGTGTAATCGGGCACCCATCTGACACGTAAGCAGCCATTATCATCGTGATACTGGTCAGTGTGACCACCTAGTTTGACTGGATAGCGCTGTTGACGGTTAGGTAGCTCCCATGGATTGCCATGACGTAGCCACGAGTCGGTCACTTCCAACTGCCAACCATCCTTAATCACTTGCTGAAACAGACCAAATTCATAGCGAATGCCGTAACCAATAGCCGGGATTTGCAGCGTAGCAAGAGAATCCATATAACAAGCAGCCAGGCGGCCCAATCCGCCATTACCTAAACCTGGCTCTAGCTCCTCATCTAAGATGGCATCCATATCTATGCCCATCTCATCCATAGCCTGAGCAAGATTTTCCCATAAGCCCAGATTAAGGATGTTGTTGCCGAGATGCGGCCCGAGTAGATATTCAGCAGAAAAGTAGCAAACTGTCTTGGAGCCACTGGATTTGTAGTTTTCGGCAGTGGCAATATAGCCCTCTAGCATACGATCACGCACGGTATAGGCTAATGCTGTATATATATCGCTGGGGGTTGCATTGCGCAGAGAACGTCCTGTAACGTAAAACAGATTATCAATTAACGAGCGACGTAACGCATCAACGGAACGGCCAACACGAGTATGTAATGCTCTCTCAGCAACGTCAGACATAGCTAGCTCTGGCGGTAAGCCTAGGTAATTTAATCATATGTATAAACTACCAATGCAAACGTCGCAATAAGGCGCGTTTTTTTAGCTGATGCCCTTGCATGCGCTGCAGTATATCATCCA
>JBFZCQ010000199.1:0-6514 GCA_041307905.1 Methylotenera sp. | reverse complement strand
TGGTTTTACCTGCAGCTGACGAGCAATGGTCGGCCACTATCACAAACAAGGTATCCTTGAACCAGGTCTTGGTTTTTGCGTTCTCGATAAATTTGCCTATTGCATAATCGGTATACTTTACTGAACCTTCACGGTGCCCCTGAGGCAGGTCTATCTTGCCCTCTGGGAATGTAAACGGTCTGTGGTTTGAGGTTGTCATGATATGTGCAAAAAATGGAATCGATGGCTTCACATTGCTATCAATCGTGTGCAGAGAGTTGTTGAACAAACTTTCATCATCGACTCCCCATACATTCTCAGCCTGAATGATACTTTTATCGAAGTCGGTGCGATCTACCACCTTGTAATCGTTACCTCTGAAATAAGAATTCATGCTATCAAATACGCCATAACCGCCGTAAATAAAAAACGTGCTGTACTGCTGCGCTTCCAGAAACTCACCCAAGGTCGCCAGATGGTCACTATCCGGCCTGTGCACAATGGCCTGCCCAGGTATCGGCGGTATAGCTATCGACAATGCATCCAAACCGCGTACAGTACGTGTACCGGTAGCAAACACCTGATCAAACACCAAACTCTCTTTCGCCAGTTGATCCAGATATGGGGTTAAATTTTCTTGATTGCCATAACTACCCAGATAATCGGCAGACAGGCTTTCGACCATGATCAGCACCACATTTTTCGGGCGGCGTTTGAATGGACTGATACTTTTTGATTCTATCGTTTGCGCATCAGGACTAAGTGCTTTTGAAGATGTCAGCCGCAACACTCCTGCCTGCTTTAAAAGCTTATCTGCCTCAGCCTGCGGAATTGTTTTATAGAATTGATCATAATCCAGCTCGTTACGTCGCACGGCAACAACAAAAGTGAATATGCCGTTACCTGCCAATTCATTTGCGTACGCATTTTTACTAAATTGCATCTGTTCGACATTGGCAAATGCATAACTAAACACAGGGAGTAAAAAAGCTAGTGCAAGCAGGTGCATTCTTTTGTTAAAACTATGCGGCTGCATTTCAAACCGCAACTTTTTACCTAGCAAAAATAAAATTAGCATTACAAATAGTGCAATCGCAAGCAGTATCAGCGGTACCGGATATGATTCACGAATATTGCCGACCACTTCATGGGTATAAACCAGATAATCCACAGCAATAAAGTTAAAGCGTGTACTGAATTCCTGCCAGAAAATAAATTCAGAGACGGCACCGAACACCAGCACAAACATTAGCAAAAAAGCCATCAGCCAGCGTACATTATTTAACCATTTTTTATTGCTCCAGCTTGCTGGTATCAATGCTGAAACCAGTAACGCCGGCACCAGTAAATAAAACCACGCCGAAAGATCAAACCAAATACCGACAACAAGTGCACCCAGAAATTCGGTTGCATTCATCTGCTCCCAGCCGGAATAAATACTTAAGGTCAGCCTTAGTATCAACCAGACACTTAAAGCAAGACCTGTTAGAAATATATTGTAAGGAAGCGTGCGGGACGGCGTTTTAAACAAACTGGGCATAGGAAAGACATTAATTCATCAAATAAGGCTATAAGTTAAGGCAAACTCTATGCCATATCGGTAAGCAATTGTTTTGTATCTAATTTAGATTTACATCTGATTTCTGACTCATACAAAATTTGCAGGGTTTTGTTACTGGTAAGGCGTAATTTATGCAGGTTTTGCAGTCTTTGCCATTAGCTAATTAAAAAAGTTGTTTACATCATCGAAGCCTGTAAAAAAAACAATAATTAACATCATTAATCACAAGCCATTGATTATTAATATTAATTAATCTAAAAAAATTTATTTTAACACTCGGCTACGGCCGCAATTGCAAACAAAATCGATATTAAAAATCATCGGCACGCTACTTGCTCCAATGTAATCATCAGTGTTAATAGCGAAATACAAAATGCAAAATCCAGCTTATTTAGGTTCATCATATTTAAATGCCGCACTTGTGACCTTAGGCAACAGCTCGGCCTTCTTTAATGCCGAGGTTGCTTATAAGACACGTCCACTCGCCGCCTCAAAAAGACAGCGTGCTGAAAATATCACATTAACGACTTCAGATTGCAATGCAGCAGACCGCATTGAAATTGAACAGTTTGTGCATGACGTATTTGCCAAAACTTATGGCGCTAACGTACAGCACTTTATGCCGAACCTGATAAGCTTGCGCGATGAAGAGGGTGACATTGTCGCTGCGTTCGGTTTACGCAAAGCTGACGAATCTGCTCTGTTTCTGGAGCAATATCTTGATGCACCGATCGAAACAGTTTTTTCGGGTCGTTTTAACAGAACCATTACGCGCTCACAGATTACGGAAATCGGTAATCTTGCAGTATCCAATCCGCGCAATGCCGGCGTTCTGATTGCACACGTTATTCAGTACAGTTTGGATGCGGGAATAGAATGGGGCGTAGCCACCGCTCATCACAGCCTGCAAAATGGCTTGGTTAAAGGCGGTCGAGATGTTTATGCGCTTCAGGCAGCAGATCCGGCAAGACTTGATCCGACAGAGTTTGCAAGCTGGGGCACTTACTACAACAACGCTCCACAAGTGGTTGCCATTCGCGGAGTTGCACAAGTTTGACTGTAAAAATGATTACAAACGATCTGTTAAAGGCTATTAGCCGTAACACGCCAGATAAAATAGCACTGCGGGGTACCGATAATTTCCTCACTTATGCAGAATTAAATTCGGCGGTGAGTCGGCAGGCAGAAATGTGGTCTGTGCAAACCGCAACATCACCAACCAAGCACCCAACCATGGCTTTAGCCGTAGAGAACCATCCGGCATGGATAGTGCTAGATTTAGCAGCAATGGCCTGTAATATACCGATAGTACCGTTGCCTTTCTTTTTCTCACCCGCGCAATGGCTGCATGCCATGCAAAACGCTGGGGTTTCGATACTGGTGACTGATCAACCGCAGCTATTCAAGCCGATACTTGCAGGCAATATTTTAACTAGCAGCCAGTTTGAACTAGCTGGTAAAACACTCACGAAAATTACGTTACGTAATTTTGATCAAGTGCAGTTGTCGCCTAACACCGCCAAAATCACTTATACCTCAGGCACTACCGGCAACCCAAAAGGCGTATGCCTGAGTAATGAAAATATGATTAACGTTGCTCGAGCAATTGCTGTTGCTACCGAAGTTTCTCCCGCCGACACGCACTTAAGCGTGCTGCCGCTGGCAACACTTTTAGAAAATGTAGCCGGTGTTTATGCAACACTACTTAGCGGTGCAAGCTGCTGCTTGCTACCTAATGCTGAAATCGGCTTGAGTGGAGCAACCGGGCTAGATATCAATAAATTATTGGCAACACTGAAACATACACAGGCCAGCACTGCTATTTTCACGCCGGAGTTGCTGCATGCGCTAGTGGTCTGTATTGAAGCCGGTAAAAACACTTCAGACAACCTGCGCTTTCTGGCGGTAGGTGGTGCTTCGGTTTCACCAGCCTTACTGGAACGAGCAAGAAAACTCAAGATACCGGTTTATGAAGGTTACGGCCTGTCTGAATGTGCATCAGTCGTGGCTCTGAATGTGCCGTTTGGCAACAAGATAGGCACTGTAGGCAAACCATTACCGCATATTAAAGTGAGTTTTACCCATGAGCAGGAGATTGTCGTAAACGGTAATGCTTATCTAGGTTATGTAGGGCAAGAGCATCCACCGCAAAATACTGTGCATACCGGCGATATTGGCGAACTGGACGAAGACGGTTACCTGATTATTACCGGCCGCAAGAAAAATATATTCATCACTTCATTCGGGCGCAATGTGTCCCCAGAATGGGTGGAACGTGAATTAAAAATCACGCCCTGCATTGCGCAGGCCGCTTTGTTCGGGGAAGCAAAACCCTGGAACGTGGCGATCATCATGCCAAGACAAGCGGCTACAGATGAGCAGGTTGAAGATGCGATACAAACACTGAACACTAGGTTACCCGACTACGCCCGCATCAGCCGCTGGGTTCGTGCGGACGTACCATTCAGCACCAATAATCAGCAACTCACATCCAACGGCAGAAACCGCCGTGATGTGATTCTGCAACACTATCAAAATCAGATTAACGCACTATATGAAGGAAAATCAGCATGACTGTTTACCAAAAATTACTGCAGGCTACAGAAAAAGAACGTAACGAATTAATGAGCTTGCCGCTCATCCAGCAAGGTGGCAAAGGCAATATCACGCTGCAAACCTATATCGCCTTTCTGACACAGGCTTACCATCATGTCAAACACACAACACCGCTGCTGATGACATGCGGCGGCCGCCTGCCTGGCCATTATGAATGGCTACGTACCGCTATTGGCGAATATATTGAAGAAGAAATGGGCCATCAGGAATGGGTGCTGAACGACATTACTGAATGCGGCGGTGATAAAGAAGCCGTGCGTGCCAGCAAAACGGCGGAAAACAGCGCCAGTATGGCTACCGAAATAATGGTGGCCTATGCTTACGACATGATCAACCGAGTTAACCCGGTTGGATTTTTTGGCATGGTATTAGTGCTTGAAGGCACCAGTACAGCTGTAGCGACACAATCCGGAGAGAAGTTGATAGAAAGCCTCAACCTACCGAAAAAAGCATTCAGCTATCTGCTTTCACATGGCTCACTCGACATCAGCCATGTTTCGTTTTATGAAAGTCTGGTCAATCAGATTACCGATGAAAATGATCAAGCCTGCCTGATTCACAGTGCAAAAATATTTTACAAATTGTATGGAGATATTTTCCGTACAATAGAAGCTGAAAATATGTACAAATAAGGCAGGTTTATATGCAGCTTAAAAACAAACGCATCTTACTCACAGGTGCCACCGGCGGTATCGGTAAACAAATTGCGCTATTACTGACACGCAAGGGTGCAAATCTGGCATTGGTAGGGCGCGACGCCAGCAAACTGGAAGAACTGGCCAACGAAATTAACAATAAAGGTGGTAACGCCAAGACGATTGTTGCTGATTTTGAGCTTGCCGGAGCGGTTAAAAGGGTGACTGCTGAAGCACAGCAGAAACTCGGCGGCATCGATATATTAATCAACAATGCCGCCATTCTGGATTTTATTCAGTTCGAAGATCAAAGTCCGGAACGTATCGCGCAAATGATACAGACTAACGTTACCGCACCTATCCAGTTAGCACATGCAGTGTTACCGGGATTCAAGGCTTTGGGTAAAGGCCATTTTGTCATGATAGGCTCGATCCTAGGTTCGCTCGGCTTTCCATATTATGCATCCTATTGTGCCAGCAAATTTGCAGTACACGGTTTCTCACAGGCACTGCGTAGAGAACTGGTGGACACCAATATTGGTGTGAGCTACATCGCGCCACGCGGCGTTAATACCTCAATGAATGACGCAACTACAATCGCAATGCTCGCTAAAACCGGCGGCAATCTGGACGAGCCAGAAAAAATTGCCGCTATCGTGGTTAAGGCACTGGAACATGAAAAACAGGAGGTATTCATAGGTCAGCCGGAATCATTCTTCGCCTGGCTTAATGGCGTTGCACCTAAAATCGTGAATATAGGCCTGAAGAAACAAGCCATATTGGCAAAAGAATTTGCCATCAGGAAGTTGAAATAGCAGTTTCAGAATTACAGGGCACTTTATATAAATACATTTTTTGGGCACGTTGCTACATTGCGCGGTATTCTCAACCTCGCTGTATAACACATACTATCTCGGCTTCTACATTCCATGCGCCTTGCACTGCATTCCAAAAAATATATTTATAATATTTATAAAAGTGCCCTACATGTACAGCACTACCGGAAACACGGTAACTGCAAGCACAACCAACAACCACTCCATGCCCCAGCGCTCAAGATGTCCAGTGAAATGCAAAACCAACGCTGAAATTGCCACTACATAGTAAAGCAGATAGAGAATTAAAGTCATATATCCCCGCTTGTATAATTATTTAGTTTTATTATTTTCGAACTAGTGTAACAAAAAATATTTAACAAAACTTAATTTTAATCAAACCACGGTAATTCTTTACAATCCTGCAAAAGTATAGCTTTGATTATTATGCTGGATAGTTTTTATAAACCATTTCTGACTTAAACACTTGGTTTTATAGTAGTTTTAGCGTATATTTAAATGATTGCTAGGGGTCTGTATTTGTAACCAAATACAGTGAGACACACCCTTTGAACCTGATGCGGGTCATGCCGCCGTAGGGAATGCAGCGTTTACTGCTCCCTATGACTTATTAATTTTTCAAAAAGCAGGCAATGATAATTCATATCAATGCAGCTTTTTTTGGAGCACACAGTGAACGCGACTGATAAAAATCTTTCCAAATTTCTCAATGAAACCGCCTCTGTAGATGAAGGCGCAACCAAACCGTTTGCAAAATCACGCAAGGTTTATGTTGAGGGCTCACGCCCTGATATTCGCGTACCATTCCGCTAAATTTCATTAAGCGATACTCCTTCAGCTTTTGGCGCTGAAAAAAACCCGCCGGTTGTTGTTTACGATACCAGCGG
>JBFZCQ010000198.1:0-9166 GCA_041307905.1 Methylotenera sp. | reverse complement strand
TGGCTGGGCGTGATATCTACATTCGTGAAGGCTGCTACAACTGCCACTCACAGATGATCCGTCCATTTAAAGCCGAAACATTACGCTACGGTCATTATTCTGTAGCCGGTGAGTTCGTTTATGACCGCCCATTCCAATGGGGCAGTAAACGTACAGGTCCTGACCTGCACCGTGTAGGTGGTCGTTACAGTGATGAATGGCATCGTATCCATCTGATCAACCCACGTGATCTGGTGCCTGAATCAGTGATGCCGGCCTATCCTTGGCTAGAGAAAAATCTGGTTGATGCGAAAAACCTTCCGTCACACTTGCGTGCACTGCAAATCGCCGGCGTACCTTATACCGATGAAGAAATTAAAAATTCCGCCAATGAGGTATATGGTAAAACCGAAATGGAAGCCATGATCGCTTACCTGCAAGTGCTAGGTACAGCACTCAAACAATAAGCGAGTCAATATGGACATTACCGATTTACGCAGCATAGCCACTGTCGCAGCCCTGGTTACCTTTGTAGGTATCTGGGTCTGGGCATGGTCCGGACGGCATAAAAAAGATTTTGACGAAGCGGCAAGATTGCCGCTTGAGGGAGATGAATAATGAGTGATTTTACAAGTAGTTTCTGGCCGTTTTTTATTTCGGCCATCGTGATTGGCGGTATTGTTTTCTGTATGGCAGTACTGTTTATTACCAGCAAATCGCATGATGCCGCTCACACAGGCGAGTCTACAGGCCACGTTTATGATGAAGACATAGAAGAGATGAACAACCCGATGCCAAGATGGTGGATGTGGATGTTCATCATCACCTGTATATTCGGTATCGTATACCTGTTCCTATACCCAGGACTGGGCTCGTACGGCGGCAATCTAGGCTGGACTCAAGTGAAGCAGTATGAGCAGGAAGTGAAAGAATCAAACGATCGTATCGCGCCTATCTACGCCAAATTTACGTCGATGGCAGCAGAAGACGTCGCTAAAGATGCAAAAGCAATGGCTATCGGTGAACGCCTGTTCATGAACAACTGTTCACAGTGCCACGGTTCTGATGCACACGGTAGCCGCGGTTTCCCTAACCTGACTGATAAAGATTGGTTATATGGCGGCGATCCTGAAACTATCAAAACGACAATTACTAATGGCCGCCACGGCATGATGCCTCCAATGGCAACAGCTGTTGGGAGTGCTGACGACGTGAAAAACGTTGCTAACTATGTATTGAGCTTATCAGGCAACGATCACGATGCAAATCGTGCAGCTTTAGGTAAAGAGAAGTTTGCAGCTTGTGCAGCTTGCCACGGAGCAGAAGGCAAAGGCAATCAGGCAATTGGTGCGCCGAACCTGTCAGATGACATCTGGCTGCACGGCGCCGGTGAGGCTGCCATTATCGATCGTATCAATAATGGTAAAAACAATCAGATGCCGGCACAAGGTTCACGCTTAACACCTGAGCAGATTCATGTTCTTGCTTCATACGTATGGCGTTTTTCAAACACCGAAAACGCTCAGTAAAGATTCAGGATTTAATTTAAACAGGAATGCAACTTAAGCTTATTTAAATTATCCTATAGTGACTAAACGCCCACTATTTTGCGTATGCTAAAATAGTGGGCGTTGTTATTTTTGCGTCACATTTTTAAGCAAGGTTTAAAATCAAGTGTCCAATCAGAAAGTAAAGTCCAAAAAAGTTATCCCTATTGTCGAAGACACCTCTAAACCAAGGTCTCTTTACGAAGCGCAACCAAAGATCTACCCTCGAAATATCTCCGGATATTTCAAAAACATGCGTTGGCTTACAATCTGGATTACGCAACTGGTTTTTTACGGCACGCCTTGGCTACTCTGGAATGATAGACAGGCAATCCTGCTTGATATCAGCACACACCGTTTTTACATATTCGGTCTCGTACTCTATCCGCAAGACCTGATTTACCTTGTCGTGATTCTGATTATTGCAGCATTAGCGCTATTCCTGTTTACTGCTGTTGCTGGGCGCCTATGGTGTGGCTTCTCCTGCCCGCAATCCGTCTACACCGAAATATTCTTATGGATTGAGCGCAAGATCGAGGGTGACCGCGCAGCGCGTATGCGCCTCGACAACATGAAGTTCAGCTACAAAAAAATTCATAAAAAGTTCCTTAAACATGCAGCTTGGATCAGCTTTTCACTTTTTACGGGCTTTAGCTTTTTAGGCTACTTCTCTCCTATACGAGACTTGCTGGATAACATACTTCAGTACCGCCTGAGCCCTTGGGAAACCTTCTGGATCCTGTTTTATGGTTTTGCCACCTATGGCAACGCTGGCTTCTTGCGCGAACAAATCTGCAAATACATGTGTCCTTACGCACGTTTCCAAAGCGCGATGTTTGACAACGATACACTAATCGTAACCTATGATGAAGAACGTGGTGAGCCGCGCAGCGGTCGTTCACGTAAAGTGGATGCAAAAGAATCCGGCTTGGGGGACTGTATCGACTGCAGCTTCTGCGTGCAGGTTTGTCCGGTTGGCATCGATATTCGTAATGGCCTGCAATACGAATGTATCAGCTGCGGCTTATGTGTAGATGCCTGTAACAGCATTATGGACAAGATGGAATATCCACGAGGATTGATTCGATTCTCTACGCACAATGCCGTGGAAAAGCACTGGTCACAAAAGCAGATCATACAAAAAGTATTGCGTCCGCGCGTGCTAATTTATACCGGGTTGCTGCTGGTACTTTGCCTTGGTTTTGTCGCTTCACTCGCTACGCGTGTGCCTTTCAAAGTGGATGTAATCCGTGATCGCGGTGTAATGTCAC
Source organism: Methylotenera sp. (assembly GCA_041307905.1). Classification (GTDB taxonomy): domain Bacteria; phylum Pseudomonadota; class Gammaproteobacteria; order Burkholderiales; family Methylophilaceae; genus Methylotenera. Next base: position 6,369 of record JBFZCQ010000198.1, on the reverse strand, counting down.
GACTGGTATCTGGCGGTAAAGTTGAAAACGTCTATCGCCTGCAGATTACCAATGCTTCGGAAAAAGCCGAAACTTATCGCATCGCAATAGATGGTATTAAAGGTCTATCAATCGCATCTGAAGGCGTTTTCACGGTTAACCCGGCTGAGTCACGTATGGTAGCAGTAAGCCTGCAAATTGAAGATGGCTCAATCAAGAGTGGCTCTCATCCTGTTGTGTTCGAAATCGAAGCAGCAGGCTTAAAAGAAAAAATCTATGAGAAATCTATTTTTTACATGTCACGCTAAAGGTTAAGTCATGACACAGAAACAAGTTCAGAATCAAAAGGCTAAATGGTGGAAATCAGGCTATGCATGGCTGGTATTTGGCGGCCCTGCAATCGTTGTAGTTGCAAGCCTAACTACCGTATACATTGCAGTAAACGGACAAGACGAAGTACTGGCACATGAAGAAAATCAGGGTCAATCACCGTTTAAGAGAGCAATGACACCTGAAGAAAAAAACGCGCTGGAACCCGCAGTCAAAGCCCGCAACCATGCAGCTACCGGCGTCAATAACGATTAGCTATTATTCAGGATAATCAGACATGCAGACAGCGCTTATGTATAGTGCACTACTGATGGGGATCGCCGGCGGTCCGCACTGTGTTGCGATGTGTGGCGCGGCATGTACAGCACTGACACAGTCGCAGCAGCACCCTTATGGTATCTATCAATATCATCTGGGTCGTCTGTGCGGATACGCACTGCTAGGCGCCATCGCCACATTTGCCATTCAAAGCATTGCCTGGCTTTCGAGCTATAGCTCCACGCTGCACCCGCTATGGACGTTTTTTCACGTTTTAATATTCTTCTGGGGCCTGTTATTAGTGATTTATGCTCGTCAGCCAATTTGGGTAGATCGGGCTGGGCGTAGTATCTGGGGGCATGTAAAAAAACTGGCGGTTAAACGCGGGGGTAATTTTTATGTCGGCATGCTGTGGGCGCTGATGCCGTGCGGCTTGCTGTATTCAGCGCTTATTATTGCGTCATTTAATGCCAACCCACTGGGTGGGGCATTGAGCATGGCAGCGTTTGCGCTTGGCTCCAGCGTGTCATTATTTTTAGCGCCCTGGCTATGGCTAAAACTGAAAACTAACGCTGTTGAACCCTACGGCATGCGATTGGCTGGCCTGTTACTTAGTGCTGCAAGCGCCTGGGCAATCTGGATGGAGCTGACACACAATACCAAAGTATGGTGCGCTACTTAGCTTTAAGCTAGCAAAGCCATGCTATAACAGTATAACTTTCAGCCCCTCACCCACAGTATTCCAAACCAGAAACAAAGTCTTACCATTTTGTAGCAATATCGGGTAATCAGCCACGCCACTAATGTCAGCCATCATCTTTGGCGCATCCCAGCTTTTGCCTTGATCGTTTGATTTCATGAGCCATACCTGGCTTTTCCCTACGTCTTTTTCACGCCATACCAGCCAGACATTTTCACCAATAGCGAGCAAGGCCGGATGCCCTGCCTGTTTTTTCATGTTGCCAAATTTTTTAGGCGATGACGATACCCAGGCCTCTCCATCCATACGCGCATAAAACATTGTTGCATCCTTGCCGGCATCATCATTACCCCCATCAAACCAAGCCATGTGATAACCCCACCAACGCTCGCCTTCACCGCCGCTCGTGAGTGCCGACCCATGATGCGGGCAGCCGTCAATTTTCCAGTGTCCGAAAGTAGCGCGTTTAGGATCAGGCACTTTGTTCGCAGCAGGAATTTCCGCGATCATATGATCACGCTCGCTGCCTTCAAACACATGGCGCCACATGGCAGCCACAGTGCCATCCGGCTTATTAGTAAGTGCTATGCGACAGCACTCACAGCTGCCATCTGCAAGTTTTTTCTCGGGCAGGAAACTTGCACCTTTATCATTAGAGACTGCATAGTAGATGGCTGCACCTTTGTATCTCATGTTAGCTGCCTTGGCTGCTAACAGATCACGTTTGTCTACCCACGCCACGGTAATTCTGCCGTCAGCACTTACGTTAAGCGCATCAAAGCGGTGTGTAATCTCACTTCGATCCTGATGCACGATATAAGGTTTTTCAAATGTTTTGCCGGCATCAATTGAGCGCGCAAACCATATATAACCGGAGAATGGCTTTTTCAGAGCCTCCGTCCAGGTCAGATAAATATATCCTTCCGGAGAGACTGCAATTTTGGGACGTGCCTCACCGTCAGCGCCAATTTTTTGAGGAGCCTGATTTACCCTCACAGCTTCTGAAAAAATCTTGCCAAAATCATTGCTTGATTTCACCTCAACAAAACCGCCATTTACACTTACCTGCCACAAGCCGCCCTGTCCGTCAAATGCCAGACTCACTGCTAATGAAGAATCCTGATGCTTGGTATGCTCCTCATGCGCGCTTAGTGAGCAGGTAAAACATAAAAAACAGAATATCAGGATTTTTCTAATCATTAGTAATCAAACTTCAGTTGTACGTAAGCAGTACGTTGTGGATACGGATGAAACACGTACGATTTATAATTATTCAAATTATCAACACCTAAACTTGCAGTGATACGATTTGCAATCTTATAGTTGGCTTTAACATCCATTACAAAAAACTTGCTAGCCCCGCCAAAGGTATCAGGATTGATATCACTATTATCCAAAGCATTATACTGCCTGCCACTATAACGTGCTGCAAGACTATAGGTGAGATTATTGCCATGATGATAAGTGGCTACAGCCTTAAACATGTTTCTTGGAATGCGAGGCGGCTTATTTCCCACGATAGCCGGGGCAGCATCGTTTCGCAATACTTCTGCCTCGGTAAAAGTAGCACTGCCCTGTAGATCCAAACCGTGTATAAATACATCCTGCCATTGTGTTGCCATCTCAAGCCCGCGTGTGCGGATATGGTCTACACTCTGTATAAAGCTACAACCTGCTGCTCTGGTACAAGTGCCTGTGTCATAAGGAATTGCACTGCCGTTAGTCAGTGTTTGTGAAATGAGCGCATCATACTTGTTTTCACTGAACAGACTGGCTCTTATCAGGCCATTATCAAAGCGGCGTTCGGCTGTAATCTCCGCAGCAATCACTTCTTCCGGTTTGAGTATAGGATTAGCCTGCACAAAATAAGCTGTTGCACCGTTCTGCAACGGCTGGAACATTTCACTGACAGTAGGGAAGCGGAAAGCCTGGCCAAATGCCGCGCGAAATCCCCACTTGGATACGGGTTCAAAACTTAGTGAAACTTTTGGAGAGAATCTGGTTTCCGAAACATCCTTATAATCAGCTGTTTTCAATACATTGGAAATAGTCGTTTTATTCCGCCCATCATTAGCCTCCCAATGCTCGGCCCGACCACCCAATGTAAGTGCCCACTGCGGATTAATCTGCCATTTATCTTGTGCATAAAGCGCATGGGTTCTGGTTTTACCGCTGCCGGAGGCGTTCAGGGCACCTTTATTGCCTATCGACCAATCTGCAGTATTATCAATCTCGCTTTTAAGTTCATATTGATCAACGTGATATCCAATATCAATCGTATGATCATGCGGACGTAAAGTTGCACGGGCATCAAATACCGTCCAACCGGTGCCGGACAAATCAGTAACGCGACCGGTTTTTGTCAAGTATGGATTGCCTGCGGTAATGGTACCGGTAGACAATGCGTTAGCCGCACTATTTATATCTTTCTGATAATCATAATCAGACAAGGTTAATTGCCAGTCAAAAAAACCCTTGGTGTTGGATTTAAGGTCTAGCGCATGCATGACATGCAGAGACTCAGCCTCTGCCGGATTCATACCGGAAACATCATAACGTTTACCGTTAAAGCTTACGCGACCGTTATATACCGCATTACCTGCACTATCTTTAATATAGCTCTCAACATCTGTTTTCCCATCCATATTCCAGACGCCTAAAGTATAAGCCGCCTTAATTTCAGGACTGATGTCATAAGCCACTTTAAATTTAATATTGGTCTGCTCTGTACTATCAATACTATTGGCACCGAATATGACACGATTGGCGTTTGTTTCACTTTTATCCTGATATGCCCCGGTAACCACCGGGCTCAACACTGTGGCAGTCGTTGAAAGCGCAGCCGTAGAAAAATTCATCGGCTGACCTTCATTCTTGAGGTAATCAACACCCAGCCAAAACGAAAGATCGTTCACTTTATTACCTACTGATGCGGTAAAGTGACTGCCGCTATAACTTTCATCAGTTCCATATAACTTGAAATTCTGTGTAAACGCCTGTGCGCTGGCATGAGTTTCAAACTTAGTAGGCATCTGGGTGGTAATACTCATAACACCGCCAAAAGAATTACCTGCGTATAAGGCCGAGAAAGGCCCATACATCATACTGATGCTTTCAATTTCTTCCGGACTGACCATGCCCCAGCGCGGAGGATAAGCAAATGAATTGCCTAATAAATTGGAAAGCAGCACGCCATCTGCATACAACATACTCTGTGCGCTGGATAAAGTACCGATGGTACGCGTAGCAATAATGCCGTTGCGGTCACCGATAAAGCGTTCGCGTACTTGTATACTGGGCAGATACTTCAGTGTTTGTGCCGGTGTTGCGGCATTAATACTGTCTTCAATTTGTTTCTTATCGTAAGTTTCAACGGTAGCCGGATGTTTCAATATGCGACTATCAATCAGAGGCGCGCGTATTTCTATCTCATCCAAATTAATTGCTTCATTGTGATCTGCCATACTGACATTACTAAACATCGCCGCCGTAATAATAAAAATCAGCTTCGCCCGCATTTTGATTTACACCCGTTATTTTGTATTTGCACCCAAGTGTATATAAATTACAAGTTTTGCGTAATGCGACGAATTGTCGCAGGCTAATGAGGAAATAAATCTCTATAATTAGATCCCATGCAATCTGCAAATCGGTACTAATAATTTATTTAATCCTATAATATCAAATCATGGATGTCACCTTCCCTACATTGGACAGCCCGTCACGACGCAATCTGCAGCGCTTGTTCCTGCTACGCAGCGTGATGATTATCTTTATGCTGGCCGCAACACTGGCCTTGTTTTACCTACGTATTCCACTGCCCCGATATCCAATCGCATTTGCAGTAGGCGGCATGCTGCTCTTAAACCTGATTACATTAGTGCGTTTAAATAAAAACAATAAGCATGTAAATGATAAAGAGGTGCTGCTTCAACTCCTCGGCGATCTTGTTGCATTGACAATATTGTTCTACTACACCGGAGGTTATAGCAATCCTTTAGTATGGATGTATCTATTACCGCTCACTGTAGCTGCCGTTGCGTTAAAACGCGAATACGCCTGGCTACTAGCTACCTTAGCGATCGTCTGTTACTCATTGCTAGTATTTTATTACGTACCACTCTCGCACCTTCATATGCACGACTTCGCAGGAAAAACACTAGATATCCATCTAGTAGGTATGTGGATAGGATTTGTCGTAAGTGCAGGTATCATCGCCTTTTTTGTGACAAAGATCGGGCAAAGCCTACGCGAGTACGATCAGCTCATGGCAAGCATCCGCGAAAAGTCACTCGAAAGTGAGCGTGTACTCTCGCTTGGAACACTTGCTACGAGCGCGGCACATGAACTTGGCACACCACTTTCCACCATGGCAGTTATTAGCGGGGAGCTGGCACAAGACCTTGAAAATCAGCCAGAGCAATTGCAGCAACTGGAAATTCTGCGTAAACAGATTGGCCGCTGTAAAGAGATTATCTCCTCCATCTCACGCAACGCCGGGCAAAGCCGTGCCGATACAGGAGAGGGTTTAATGTTGCGAGAGTTCCTGCAAACCCTTATTGAGCGTTGGCGGGACACCCGCCCTGCCACTGAATTAGTGGTGTCACTATGTGAAAATAATAGCAATCCATTGATTTTCACCGATAGAACCCTGATTCAAGCCTTACAGAATTTATTGGATAATGCCGCCGATGCTTCGCCCATGCGCGTAATGTTTAATGCAGATTGGGATGAGAGCAATCTGCAAATTAGTATCCGCGATTTTGGCTCCGGCATCAGCGAAGATATAAAAAAACAGTTAGGCAAGCCATTTTTTACTTCAAAAAACGAGCAAGGCATGGGCTTAGGTGTATATTTAACCCAAATTACTCTGGCAAGGTTTGGTGGCGAGCTCAGCCTTAACAACCATGTTGAAGGCGGTGTTCTTACTATAATCAAACTACCACTTAAAAACCTGCGTATTGATAAATCTACTTCAAAGTTGACATCCTCCCCCGCCTAAAGACAGGGGATTCCTACGGAGCTATACGATGATTTGCACAGTCTCTTCGGTGGGTTCTTGCCCTGAGCGCCTTACTGCGCTGCTCATGTCTGACAAGCGT
>JBFZCQ010000197.1:0-4317 GCA_041307905.1 Methylotenera sp. | reverse complement strand
ACAGCAAAACTTTAAACCTTTCTGGCAGTTTTGGTTTAACTGCGCTAGGCTTAAGTGCGGTATCGCCAGTGCTATGTGTATTTGCCATGTGCTTATTTATTTATTACTTCGTTGTATTTTGAGCCGAATGGAGAAAAATTCAAGACTAATTTAGTCAGAACGGTCAGGTAATTTCAGATTAGTAAAGAAGAGGGGGAGGCTTACGGAAATATCTTTACGCTTTTTACAATTCTATCCTGTGTTTGGATGATTTCGAGGCGATGGGTGCCGATTTTAAGGCTGGTATTAGGTTCGGGTATATCTTCAAAATGCTCAAGTATCAGCCCGTTAAGTGTGCGTGGCCCATCCAGCGGCAGGCTTAGGTTCAATTTTTTGTTCAGGTCACGTAAAGAGCTGCTGCCATCCACAAACCAGCCTCCATCTTCTTCCTGATGATAGCTGCCGGTACGAGATGGGGATTGCGTGGTGAAGTCGCCGATTACCTCTTCCAGAATGTCCTCCAGCGTTACCATGCCTTTAAACTCACCGTATTCATCTACCACTAACGCCACGCGTTCCTGGTTTTCCTGAAATTGCTGAATTTGCGTAAAAAGTGGTGTGCCTGACGGAATGAAATACGGTTCTGCAATCACGTTGAGCAATGCATCTTTGTCAAGCTCGTTACCGTGTAAGTGTTCGCGTAGCTGACCAATCACTTTACGCACGTGCAATATACCGATGATTTCTTCATGCTCGCCCTGACGCACGGGTAGTCTGGTATGCAAGCTATTCGAAATATGCTGCAAGATGTCTTCGATCGGCAGGTCGAAGTTAATACTTTCAACCATGGTATGAGCCGTCATCACATCATCTACCGTGATTTTTTCCAGTTCAAACAGATTCAACAGAATAGTACGGTGTTTTTTTGGCATAAAATGCCCTGCATCGGTCACGATGCTGCGAAGTTCATCCATCGTAAGCGATTGTGTGGTCTGTTCAAAATTCACTCTTACGTGGAGCAGGCGCAGCAAAGCGCCAACAAATAGATTAACAAACCATACCGCAGGGTATAAAACTTTAAGCAGCGGGTACAGCACGTAGCTGCAGAATATGCCTAGTTTTTCTGGGTAGGCTGCAGCGATCACTTTCGGTGAAATTTCACTGAATACTAGAATTGCAAAAGTGACTGCGAGTGTACCAAACATCAATACCCATTCGCCTTCACCGAATAGTTCAACAGTAATAATGGTAACCAGTGTTGCAGATGCTGCGTTGGCGAAGTTATTACATAACAGGATAACACCAAGTAATTTATCTGTTTTTGCCAGTAAAGCACTGGCGAGCCGCGCACCGCGGTTGCCTTCTTTTACCAAGTGGCGCAACCGATAACGGTTGAGTGACATCAGACTGGTTTCTGCTACTGAAAAGAATGCAGAAATAAGCAGCAGTAAGGCCAAGCCACCTAATTGCCATGAAATAGGAATATTATCCAAGGAGTGTTGTTATGCTGTTGATGAAGTTAGGAGTTTATACGTGAGATGTCATGTAAGGCAAGTAAGGAGAATCACTTACTGTGGCGCTAAGTTGAGCAGTACAGTAAGTGAATATTTTATTAAATGGATTAGGCGAACTCTGAAGGGTCAGGTTCAACCACCTTTTCTTTTTTATCGTTTTCTTTTTTCTCAATGTCACCAATCAGGTTGGCGCGGTTAACACCTAGCCACATCGCGATTGGGCTGGCAACCAATACTGAAGAGTAGATGCCGAATAAAATACCAATGGTCAGTGCTAGCGCGAAGTTATGCAGTACTTCCCCACCGAACAGCAGCATTGAACCCACCATGGTCTGTGTCATCAAGTGTGTGATTACGGTACGTGACATCGTACGAGTAATTGCGTTATCAATGACTTGAGTCACGCTGGCTTTACGCATTTTACGGAAGTTTTCACGTACCCGGTCAAACACTACAACAGACTCATTTACTGAGTAGCCTAATACCGCCAGCACCGCAGCGAGCACAGTCAGGTTGAATTCCCATTGGAAGAATGCAAAGAAACCAAGAATTATGATTACGTCATGCATGTTGGCGATAATGGCTGCAACAGCAAAGCGCCACTCAAAGCGTAGCCACAGGTAAAGCATAATGCCCAAGCACACAAAGAACAGGGCCAGACCGCCATTTTCATAAAGCTCATCACCGACCTGAGCACCAACAGATTCTACACGGCGTATTTCTGCGCTTGCATCTGCAGCCACCAGCGCCTGTTTTACTTGCTCGGATAACTGCGATACTGACAGATCAGGTTTTACCGGCAGACGGATCAGCACATCACGGCTGGAGCCGAAGTTCTGAACTGTAGCTTCTTTCAGGCCTATACTATCAACTGCTTTACGCACACTTTCCAGATTGGCAGCCTGCGGGTAGCTCACTTCCATCACGGTGCCGCCAGTGAAGTCAACACCGAAGTTAAGGCCGCGTGTTGCTAAAAAGAAAACTGACAATATGAATGTTACCAATGAGATGGTCGTGGTTAAGCGACCATAGCTCATGAACGGTATATCATTTTTTATTCTGAATAATTCCATAATTTTTTACTCTGGTGTTCTGATAATTTGGTGTTATAAAATTAAGGTCAGGCTTTATAGATCTGGCCGATTGAAACTTTAGTCAGTTTGCGACGATAGCCATACATTGCATTTACAATAGCACGTGATACGACCACAGCACTGAACATTGAAGTTAAAATACCCAGTACATGGACTACTGCGAACCCTTTGATAGGGCCAGTACCGAATAAAAATAATGCTAAACCGGCAATCATGGTGGTGATGTTGGAGTCCAGAATCGTATCAAATGCACGGTCGTAACCTGCGTGGATACTTGCTTGCGGAGTATTGCCGTTGCGCATTTCCTCACGCACGCGCTCATTAATCAGCACGTTGGCGTCAATCGCCATACCCAATGCCAGTGCAATCGCAGCCAGACCAGGTAAGGTCAACGTTGCTTGCAGCATAGATAAAAGCGCTACCAGCAGTAACAGATTAATGGCCAAGGCAAGTACAGATACCGCGCCGAACGCCATGTAGTAAATCATCATCATGACGGCAATCGCTGCAAAGCCCCACAATGTAGAGTGCACGCCGCGATTGATATTGTCCTGACCCATGCTTGGGCCAACCGTACGTTCTTCAATAATATCCATAGGTGCGGCCAGTGCGCCGGCACGCAGCAGTAATGAAATATCTGTGGCTTCCTGAGTGTTAGCCATGCCAGAGATCTGCACACGCCCGCCACCGATCTCTTCATTGATTACTGGCGCCGTGACAACTTCAGTATTGCCTTTTTCAATCAGCAATATTGCCATGCGTTTGCCCACATTCTCACGCGTTACCTGCTGGAATACACGTGCGCCGCGACCATCGAGCGTTACGTTGACTACTGACTGTCCGGTCTGGCCATTAATGCCAGGGCCAGCATCAGTGATGTAATCACCGGTCAGCACTACGTTCTTTTTCACTAAAATCGCGCGACCTTCACGATCCTTGAATACTTCATCACCTACAGGGGCTTGGCCTTTTTCAGCGTTTTCAAGTGTAAGCGGGTCAGACTTTTCTTCATCAACCAGTCGAATTTCCAGCGTCGCAGTACGGCCCAGGATTTCTTTAGCCTTAGCTGTGTCTAGCACGCCCGGCAGTTGTACCACTACGCGGTCTGCGCCTTGCTGCTGAATAATTGGCTCTGCCACACCCAGTTCGTTAATACGGTTATGCAGGGTTTGAATGTTTTGTTTAAGCGCAAAATCTTGAATCCGTTTTTGTTCAACCGCATTCAATGAGGCTGTCAGTACTTTGTATTCACCGCTGATTCCATCATTCAGTGTAAGATTAGGATACTCTTTGGTGAGTACTTTTTTGGCTTTTTCAAGTTGAGCGGCATCTGTAAATCGGATTTGTATAGACTGACCTTCACGGCTTACGCCAGCGTAAGAAATGCGCTCTTTACGTAAAGCGGTTCTGAAATCGCCAATGAAACGTTCTGCCGCTTTATCTAATGCAGCTTTCATATCCACTTGCAGTAAAAAGTGCACGCCGCCACGTAAATCCAAACCCAAGTACATCGGTTTAGCGCCCAAGCTACGTAACCAGTCCGGTGAGCGCGACAGCAGGTTAAGTGCAACGGTGTAATCGTTACCTAAATTTGCCTGCAGAATATCTTTTGCCTTGATTTGTGTATCTGTATTTTTAAAGCGTGCTTTGACACCGCGCGCATCGAGATAAATACCTTCGAACGGGATGTTTTCTTTTTTGAAAATTTCTTCTACCTGTCCTAAAAGCGT
>JBFZCQ010000196.1:0-2825 GCA_041307905.1 Methylotenera sp. | reverse complement strand
AATTGGTAGCCTGGGGTAATAAAAATATCCGTATCCCCATCACCGGCTTTTAGTTCACCATGCTGCGCTGCGCTCTCGAGTGCCCGCAGTACCGTTGTACCTATTGCCGCAACTCTGCCGCCATTTAGTTGCGTTTCATTAATGCTATCTACAGTAGACTGAGGAATACTGAAAAGTTCACTGTGCATTTTATGTTCTGCAATATTATCTACACGCACCGGCTGAAATGTACCGGCGCCAACGTGCAGTGTTACGTAGGCAATGTTGACTCCTTTTTGCTGTAGCTGCTCCAGTAAAGCCTCATTGAAATGCAGTCCTGCAGTTGGTGCAGCAACTGCGCCTAGATTCTTGGCGAAAACTGTCTGATAGCGCTCTTCATCATCGTCAGTTGCCGTATGTGTAATATATGGCGGCAAAGGCAGGGCGCCATGTTGTTCCAGCAAGTCAAAGACCGAGATATCACTCAAAAAATGTAATTCAAACAAATCGTCATGGCGCGCCGTGACTTCAACATCAAATGCATCGCTTAAACGTATGCGGCTGCCAATTTTAGGTGAGCGTGATGCACGCACATGGGCGTAGGCTACCTGCTGGTTAATCACGCGTTCGATTAATACTTCAACATTGCCGCCAGTATGTTTGTGACCGAACAAGCGCGCTTTAATCACACGCGTATCGTTAAATATCAGCAGGTCGCCAGCATTACAGGCATCAGGGAAATCCAAAAACACTTTATCAGAAATATTGCCGTTGGATCCGTCCAGACATAGCATGCGGCTGGCGGTACGTTCTTGGGCTGGATGTTGTGCAATTAAGTGAGAAGGTAGATAAAAATCGAAATCTTGGGTTTTCATAAATCACATAGCTTGCTATAATAGCGGAATCGCAATTATACAGTAATGTATATTCCAAAGAGCCCAGGTGGCGGAATTGGTAGACGCACGGGACTCAAAATCCCGCGCCGCGAGGCGTGCCGGTTCGATTCCGGCCCTGGGCACCAGTAAATCTCTCGATTTATATACTCTTTGGAAGTAATTGTAGTAACCGCAGTTATCGTTGCTTGAAAATCGCTATGAGCATATACTTTTAAGTGTTATTGATCATAGCGTTTTTTTTCGCCTGAAGACTATGGTTTTTGTGCGATTTTTCTGTAATTTGTCTGCAGGTTGTAAATAAAATCCGTGCATTATTTGATCCGATTTAAATTAGTTTAATTTAAAAGGAGGTTCAAAATGAATGAAGATATCAAAATTGTGCAATTCATACAGAGTGGTCAAGGCGGCTCAGACTATTGCTTGGATAATAAAGGCAATCTTTATAAGGTTGAATACACCAAGCGCAACGAGGTGACGCTGATTAAGCAAAAAATCAATGTCATTATTCCATCCTGATTAAACTAAGCTGCTTTTATTAGCAAGCTTGTAAGCTTAAAGTTCACTCAGGCATTTTATGTGTGTCATCACACAGCGCCCGAGCGCATGTAGTGCGTAGCCGCCTTCTAAAACGGAGACGATGCGACCTTGTGCATGTTTTTTCGCAATCTGTTTCAAGGTTTCCGTAATCCATAAATAATCAGCTTCTTTCAAAGCCAGTCCGCCCATATCATCTTCATAATGTGCATCAAAGCCAGCAGATATCAATAAAATTTCCGGCTGAAACTGATTCAGTGCAGGCAGCCAATGTTCTGTTACGGCTTCCCTGAATTCGGCGCCACGAGTTCCGGCAGCAAGCGGCACATTGATAATGTGATCATTACCGCTTTCTGCACCTGTATATGGGTAAAATGGGTGCCTGAACGTGGAGCACAGCATTACCTGAGGGTTGTCGTGAAATATATCTTCTGTGCCGTCGCCGTGGTGTACATCAAAATCAAGAATAGCAACACGCTGCAGCTGGTGGTGTTTGATCGCATGCGCAGCAGCCACTGCTACGTTGTTAAAGATACAGAAACCTGATGCGCCGGAACGTCCTGCATGGTGGCCTGGCGGACGGATACAGCAAAAAGCATTTTCAACTTCACCGGCCATCACCAGATCAACGGCTTGAACTGCAGCGCCAGCAGCATGCAGTGCTGCGTTCAGTGTGTATTTGTTCATGGCCGTGTCGCCATCCAGATTGATCAGGCCTTCAGCTGGTGCGTGCTGGAATACCCATTCCACATATTCGTTGGTATGAACCTGTGTTAATTGCTCTCTGCTTGCCTTATCAGCATCATAGTGAATCAGGTGATCCAGCAGGCCGGATGCAATCAGCTGATCGTTGATTGCATGCAGGCGCTCCGGACATTCCGGGTGATCTGCCCCCATGTTATGTCTGCTACAGGACGAATGGGTAATATAGGCGGTGCGCATGATGAGTTCTTAAAGTAGTTTGTACACAGATTTGATGCTATCGTCTTCTTTGCTGGTTTCGATCGTAAAACCTAAATTTTTCATTAATTTAAGCATGTGGCTGTTCTGGCTCAGCACTTCACCTTGCATGAGTTTGAGGCCGCGTTCGCGTGCGGCATCCATTAAGACCGTCATCAATTTACTTCCCAGTCCTTTGCCATGCATATCGTCGGCAATCACAATGGCAAATTCACAGCTTTCGCCGTCGGGGTTGGTGGCATAGCGTGCTACTCCAACTTCTAATTCTTTTTGATCGGTCTTGTGGCCGTGCGTTTCCTTTACCGCGAGTAGTGCAATTTCGCGGCTGTAATCGATTTGCGTGAAACGCACCAGCATTGCTGGACTTAATTCCTGAATACTGTTCATAAAGCGGAAATAGCGCGATTCTTCAGATAACTCTCGGACAAAAGCCTGCTCTAGTTCAGCATCTTCCGG
>JBFZCQ010000195.1:0-3466 GCA_041307905.1 Methylotenera sp. | reverse complement strand
GTACCATGTGTTTCAAGCCGTCTTCAATACGGCGTGCAATTTCAATTTCGCTTTCACGCGTAAGCAAATCAACTGTACCCATTTCGCGCATATACATACGCACCGGGTCAGTCGTGCGACCAAAGTCTGAATCAACAGTTGCTAAGGCCTGCTCAGCCTCTTCTACTGCATCTTCATCCGTCACCGCTGGCGGAGAATCAGACATTAACAGTACTTCAGCATCAGGTGCCTCTTCGTACACCTGAATACCCATGTCGTTAATCATGCCGATGATGCCGTCAATCTGCTCAGATCCCTGCACATCATCAGGCAAGTGATCGTTAATTTCGGCATAAGTGAGGTAACCACGCTCTTTGCCTAAAACGATTAAGCTTTTAAGACGGGTGCGGCGCTCTTCTGCGCTTACCTCTTGCATATCCGTGCTAATAAACCCTTCTGTTTCTTTTTCAGCTGTTTGATCGCTCTTCTTTGGTCTTGCCATGACTTACCTCTAAAATTAGCTTCTGCCATGCACTTGAATTAGCTGCATAACGATAAGATTACTGAACCGCACATTATACCAGAATTAAGCCCTATTTTGGCTGGGTTTATTGCCCACAGATTTAAGCAAAGTAATTTCGTCCTCTGTCAGCATACTTAACGGTTTTTCGCCGATACGCGCCAGTAAAATAGAAGATTGCCTGTGTGAGTAAACATCCTGTAGTTGCTGCCTAGTGCCTGCAAGCTCTCGTTCGAGATCCAGCGTTTCATCCAACAGCGACAATTCACGTTCTAATTCACGTAAACCTTTGGCTTCAACTTTGCCTTCAAGTTCACGCATCAATACTGCTGGTTTAGAATGGGGATGAAGTAAGCAAGTTTCAATAGTCTGTCGGAGTAAATTATCTTCATCGGTCTGACCATCCACCCAGGATAAATCAGACTTAATCGCAAGTGATGGCTGCATCAGCAGCATCAGGCAAAAACGCTTTTGCAATGAAACTGTCGTCCGAGTCTGCTTAGGCCTTGCCTGTGCAGGCGGCCTGTTCACATTAGGCAACTTGAGCAGGCTTTGCATCTCCTCTGGCGACAATTGGGCGAGTTCAGCAACTTTTTTACGTAGATACATTGCGCTGCGCGGCGCATTAATCTGCAGCAGAATAGGTTCTGCCTCATTTAAAAAACGCACACGGTCTTCCTGGCTCTGCAGCGGGTTGCTTTCACTCAGATGCTGCAGAATATATTGCGAGAGTGGCATTGCCGCTTTCACTTCCTCCTCAAATTTCTCTTTGCCGAACTCGCGTACATAAGAATCAGGATCATGCTCTTTCGGCAGGAACAAAAAGGTAAGTTTGAGACCATCCGTCAGTGCCGGCAGTGCATTCATGGCAGCACGCCATGCAGCAGTTCGCCCTGCGTTGTCGCCATCAAAACAGAATACAATTTCATCTGCCTGCCGCATCAGTTTGGCTATATGGTATGGCGTGGTTGCCGTACCTAATGCAGCGACTGCATATTCAATACCGTATTGCGCCAACGCCACAACATCCATATAACCTTCAACTACAAGCGCACGACCTGCGTTGCGTATTGCGCGGCGCGCAATGAACAGCCCATAAAGCTCGTGGCCTTTTTGAAACAGCGGCGTTTCAGGGGAGTTATAGTATTTGGGCGTATCTTCCGGATTAATCACGCGGCCGCCAAAACCAATCACCTGACCTTTCTGGTCGTGAATCGGAAACATTATGCGGTCTCGAAAACGGTCATAACGGCGACCCTGATCATTTTCGACCACCAAGCCTGCTGAAGTTAAGGCTTCGCTTTCATAATGCGGAAAAACACCTTGCAGATTTTGCCAGCCAGCCGGCGCATAACCAATCTGGAACTTGGCGGCAATCTTACCGCTGAGGCCGCGACTTTTAAGGTAATCAATCGCACGTTGTGATTTTTTGAGCTCGGCTTTGTAAAAATTTGAAGCTTGCTGCAAAGATTCCTGCAAGCCCACCACTACCTTTTGCGCAGATCTATCAGCATCACGGGTTTCCTGCGGTACAACCAAGCCCACATTTTTAGCCAGATCCTGCACCGCTTCAACAAAGCTAACCCCTTGATACTCCATTAAAAAACCGATGGCGGTACCGTGTGCGCCGCAGCCGAAGCAATGATAAAACTGCTTGGTAGGGCTCACTGTAAAACTGGGGGATTTTTCATTATGGAACGGGCAGCAGGCAGAGTAATTGGCACCGGCTTTTTTGAGCGGCACACTTTTATCCACCACATCTACAATATCAACGCGGTTCAGGAGTTCTTGAATAAAGCTTTCCGGGATCAAATTTATCTGCTTTTACCAAAAATAAAGACGTTGATTTAATTACCGAATGGTAATTCTAGCCCAAGATTACAACCCAAGTAAGCGAAAACAAAAAAGGAGCTTAAGCTCCTTATGATGTTTGCTTGTTAACAGCTTGACTGCTTAACCTAAACGGGCCTTGATTAACCCGGATATTTTACCCATATCGGCACGGCCAGCTACCAGCGGTTTAATTGCCGCCATGACCTTACTCATATCTTTAATACCAGCAGCACCTGTATCCACCACAACTTTTTCGAGGATGTCTTTAATTTCATCTTCAGTTAATTGCTGTGGCAAATAGGCTTGCAGTACGCTGACTTCAAACTTTTCCACATCAGCCAAGTCAGTGCGATTCGCCGATTCATACGCCGCAATAGAATCACGACGCTGTTTAAGCATTTTCTCAATGACAGCAATAACATTGCTGTCATCAAGCTCAATGCGCTCATCAACTTCGCGCTGCTTAATTCCAGCCTGTAGCAGGCGAATCGTACCTAAACGCGCGCTGTCTTTTGCGCGCATAGCAGTCTTCATATCCTCAGATATCTGAGCCTTCAATGACATACTGATAACTTTACCAAGCGTTGCTTAGTAAAGTTTTGCTGGCAATGTTTGTTTCATCAAGCGGCGATATTGACGCTTAACAGCAGCAGCAGCTTTACGTTTACGTTCCCAAGTTGGCTTCTCGTAAAACTCGCGTGCGCGAAGGTCATTTAAAAGACCAGTTTTTTCAATCAAACGCTTAAAACGGCGTAAAGCAACGTCAAACGGTTCATTCTCTTTTACACGTACACTAGACATTCGGTCTCTCTTATCTGCAACAATTCAATTATAAGGTCATGCTCAAGTTTCGCCTTTTCAGGCATAAACATGAGAAAAGTCCGCTATTTTAATCGTATAATTGGTTTTGTTCAATTACTTTCTATGTAATTGTGTTGTAAAAGTTCTTTTTAGGCAAAGTTGGATACAAAAAATGCTAGTACTTGGTATTGAATCTTCGTGTGATGAAACGGGTATCGCCTTATATGATACCGATAAAGGTCTGTTGGCGCACGCGCTGCATTCGCAGGTAGAGATGCATGCAGAATACGGCGGCGTAGTACCTGAACTCGCCTCACGCGACCATATTCGTCG